>JAQYVW010000035.1 GCA_030145325.1 Desulfurivibrionaceae bacterium | reverse complement strand
AACGCCCAACTATTTGAAGAACGAAAGGTGGCAAAAAAAGAGCTGCAACTTGCCAACCGGAAACTTGAGGAGCGAGTTAGTGAACGAACTGTCGATCTTGCTCTAGTCAACGATGAACTGATTAAGGAAATCCTGTCCAGAAAAGAAGCCGAGGAAGACTTACGCCAACGAGAAAGAGAACTTTCCCTGCGGAACCGAATCTCCGAGGTTTTCCTAACCGTTTCCGGGAAGAAAATGTACGGGGAGGTTTTGCTGGTCATCCTAAACAGCATGCAGTGCGGGCTAGGCATCTTTAGCTATCTTGGGGAAAAGGGTGAGATGATCTGCCCAACCATGACCAGAACCATTGACGGTAAAGGCCAAATGTCGGAGAAAAATATCATTTTCCCCCCAGAACAGTGGCAAGGCGCGTGGGGAAAGGTATTACTAACCGATAAATCCATGTTGTCCTGTCACCCCTTTGCCACTCCAGAAGGTGACATTGCCATTAAAAACTGGCTGGGTGTCCCCATTCTCCATCAAAAAAAATTGATCGGCACCTTGCAGGTGGCCAATAAAAAATCAGGGTTCTCCGACGATGACCGCAAACTACTCGAAGCCATTGCCAGGCACATCGCCCCCATTCTCAACGAAATCATCCATCGCAGTAGCGAGGAAAAAAACCGCAAACGGGTGCAGAGAACGCTGGCTATACGTAACAAGGAATTTTTACAAGCCAAGGAGGAAGCAGAAGCGGCAAGTCGGGCCAAAAGTGAATTCCTGGCCAACATGAGTCATGAGATCCGTACTCCACTAAACGGCATTATCGGCTTCACCGACATTGTCCTGCAAAAAATCACCTCGACACAGAATCGAAACTTTCTCTCCATGATCAAAGACTCTGCGGATCGCCTACTCTACATCGTCAATGAGATTCTTGATTTTTCCAAGATCGAAGCGGGCAAACTAGAACTGGAAAATACGCCTTTCTCCCTCAGAAAGACCATCAATAGTGCCTTGGGTCTCCTGCGCATCAAAGCTGAGGAGAAATCAATAACCCTTGCCTGGCACATTGACGAACAAATTCCCGACTCACTGGTGGGCGACCCGGGACGACTGATTCAGGTGATAATCAATCTGGTCAATAACGGGATCAAGTTCACCGAAAAAGGGTCCGTGACCATTCAGGTCTGCCTCCATGAAGAACAAGATGCTGCGGTACAACTGCACTTTGCGGTTCGAGACACTGGCATAGGCATTGATTCCAACAAGCGCGAGGCAATCTTCAAACCGTTCTGTCAGGCTGACGGTTCATTCAGCCGCAAATATGGCGGCACCGGCCTTGGCTTAACGATCTGCTCCCAGTTGGTTGGAATGATGGATGGCAAGATCTGGCTTGAGAATACCGACCTTGCCGCTGAACATAACCCCGCTCAACAAGAGATAACCCAAGAAAACTGTACTACCTTCAATTTTACCGCCCGCTTCGGGGTCAGTTCCTTGCCCTATCAAGACTTACCAGCACAGAATGAACCGTTGCCGGGGGCAACAAAAATCCAGTCAAAAGACCTTCACATCCTCTTAGTTGAAGACGAATACATCAACCGAACCCTGGCCTCTGAGATTATCAAACAACAGAATTGGCGAGTAACCACAGCAGATGATGGACAAGATGCCCTGGCCTTGTTCCCAACCGACACCTTCCATCTCATCCTGATGGATGTCCAAATGCCGGAAATGGATGGCTACGAAACCACCACCGCCATCCGCGCCAGAGAAAAGGGAAATGGTGGCCACATCCCCATCATCGCTCTCACCGCGCATGCTCGCAAAGAAGACAGAGATCGCTGCCTTGACGCAGGTATGGACGATTACCTATCAAAGCCCATCCGCTCGGAAGAACTGATCAAGGTCGTCAGCAAACATCTTTCGTCACCAGATAGATTGGCAACAGAATAAAACAACCCTAGCCCCACCACAGTCCTCAGCCCGCCAGCGCTACAGCTTCACCACCTTTTTATTGAAAACACGAATCTCTACATCCACATCCAAAGCCAGATGATCCAGAGCCGCCACCTTGACTTTGGTCTCTCGATTAATGTTCCAGAAATAAGGGGTCATCGCCAACAAATCCATGATCACCTGATTACTATTGAGCTCCAGTTGATAAGTGATCCTGTCCACGGAGGAAAGAGCAAAAAGCTCTTCGGCCTTCTTGAGGATCGTAGGTTCTTCATGCTCTCTGGTCACCGGATAGATGACCTCCCGCAAGCCGTAGAGATGACGGGGGCCGGGGCTGACAAAAACGAGACTACCACTTGGCTTAAGGATTCTGGCAAATTCAGCGATGTTGGCGGGCGAAAAGATATTCAGAACGATATCCAGCGATGAATCAATAAAAGGCAAGTCGTTGATGCTGGCAACGAACCAATCCATACCCCGATCACGATGGGTGGCCTGACGAACCGCAAACTTAGAGACATCGACACCGTGAAACAAAATGGGGGAATGCGCTTCACGACCATAGGCCAGAGCACTTTTCAGCCGCTGGAGATAAAAACCTTCACCGCAACCGGCATCAAGGACGCTGCTACCGCTACTACATCCCATAGCAGGAAGAGCGGCACAAACAGTCTCGTTGAGACGATCAGATACTTGGTCATAATAGCCGAGGTTCAAAAACCTTCTCCGGCTCTGGATCATCTCTGGGTCGTCCCCAGGCTCTTTGGAGTGTTTTTTATGGGCCAGAACAAGATTAACATAACCCTGCCGGGCTGCATCAAAGTTATGCTTCGCTGCGCACTGGTAGCCAGCGGTTGTTCGCTGCAGGGTCAATCGACAAACGGGGCACTGCAAAATAGATGTCATGCACAGATCCTTGTTTCTGGAACCATGATCTCATTTGCGCATGGTGAGTCAGGTTTTAGATGTATAAACGAGGGGAACCAGGGAAGTAACAACGCCCATGGAATGCTGAACTGCCAGCAAAACAAATTAACAATATACTCGAATTCCTGGCAGAGCTCACTTTTTTCTTAAAATATCGGTATGGAAAACTGATGATCCTCAGGACAAAAGAATCGTGGCACAACTTCACCGCATTTCATCCTTAACGCGACACTAGTTGACATTATAAGTGCGCAAGTTTAATTTTAGAGACTAATGAGAATGGCTGAGGGACAGCCCGCTATCCTTACCAATTGTCTCCACAGTTAATGCCATACCGTCCCCACAGGGTATCCAAGTGAAAAAAATATGTCTGTTAACCAGTATTACGATTTTCGGCTCTCTTGGCTGGTGGCTAGGCGGGCATATCAGCATGATGACCGCCTACATGACGAGCTTTGTCGGCAATCTACTGGGGGTCTATCTCGGCTGCCGGATCAATCGTGATTATTTGTAGGTTTAACAAGCCATGACCGCAGGTCATCATAATCCCATGGGGAGAACATCTCTCCGGCAACTTTTAATTCAACAAGAGCAACGCTACCCATGCCGACCAAGAACGATGCCAAAATCAGGATAGCTTGAAAGATTGCCACCGATGACACTTGCATTCCCGCCTACTGACCGGTTTCAATCGGCGCCCTCAAGGATTTAGACTTGCCCCACGACGACTCTGATTCTCTCATAAAACGACGCCTATTCATCGGTTTAATGTTTTTTTGTGTACTGGCGGCAGGTCTCTTTGTTCGGGTTGACAACTTATTTTACTGGCACGACCACCCCGAAAGATTTTACTACCAAGAAACACCTTTAATCCTTACCCAAGACGGCTTCTACTATCTGCAGCTGGCTAGAGACCTTCTGGAGGATACTTACGATCCCGTTGATATCAACCGTGCTATCCCTGCTGGCGTCAACCGTCCCACCCCGCCGCCTTTATTATCTGTATTGACCTACGCCGTCGCCAAGGTAACTCCCTTCTCTCTGGAATGGATAGCCTTAATACTTCCTGCTTTTCTGGGGATCCTCCTGGCGTGGCCCGTATATGTTCTAGGCAAGAGTTACGGCGACACGACCACCGGACTGGTCGCTGCCCTATTTGCGCTTCTTTCTTGCGGATACTCGTCGCGAACCGCCATCGGCTGGTATGATACCGACTGTCTGAATGTTACCCTTGTTTGTTCCTTTGCGGCTCTACTCCATCGCTTCGCCACCACCACCACAAGTTCAAGATATCGATATTTACTGGCCAGTGTCTGCTGTCTCTTCCTTGGAGTCTGGTGGTGGGGAATGGCTATTCAGGTTGTAGCCGTTGCCTTCTTTTGTCCTTTAGCCATCGCTATTCTTCTCTTCTATCGCCCGAAAAATTCCAAGGAAAGGGTCAAGTTCATGATTCTCCTCGGGATCATCACTACCGTTATCCTTTTTTGGCAAGGAAGTTATTTATCGTCAAAAATTTCAGACATGTTCCTCTACATTACCAAGAACAACCCCTCACCGTTCCCCTTGGTCGGTGTTGGCGTTGGCGAACAGAAGGCAGCGCCCCTGGCAGAGATAGCCGCAAGGACAACAGGCAGTATTGGGGGATTGCTCATTGCTCTCTTGGGATTTGTGGTCTTGGTATTTCGATGGAAAAAAGAAAGCTTATTCTTGCTTATTCCTGCCGCAATCGGCGCCATGTCGATATTTGCCAATCGCTTCATTATTTTCTTGGCCCCAATAACTGCCCTTGGCCTGGCCGCAATTTTTTATGAACTTTGGCGACGGACTGATCGCTCTCTGTTGATAAAAATTTTAGCCATTCTCTCTCTGTCCATGATCGCCTTGCCGAACATTAAAGAGCTACGCCGTGACGATGGTCAAGCCCCAGCCCGGTTCCCTTTTCAACATGAAGCCATGGCGATCATTGCGCAAAAGACCCCAGCGAACGCGGTGATCTGGACAAGTTGGGGGTATGGGTATCCACTTGAATATTATACCAAAAGAGGAACCATTGCGGACGGCTCAATCCATTACGGTAAACACATCTTCATCCTCGCAGTTCCCTTGGCCAGCAATGACTACCGAATGGCGGCCAACTGGATGCAATTTTACGCCGAAAAAGGGATGGCCGGAGTGGACAAGGTTTACAATCTATGCCATCAAAACTGGCCCCGCTGTTTCTCTTTAATGAGAAAAGTTTTTGCGGCAGGCCCTGAGGGGGGATACGAAATCATCCTCCAATCCGAACTGATTAGGAAAAACGAGGTCGAGCAGTGGCTGAGTTTCTTCTTCCCTGTCAGCCAACGGCCAGTGTATCTGTGGCTTGATATCGCAAATATTCAACTGGGATGGTTCTACCACGGCAACTGGGATTTCAGCAAACAGACGGGACAGACATATCTTTACCAACCGTTCACCCATCTGCAGGAAAGCAACGGCCATATCGTTAATAAAGAATTAGACATAGACCTCAACCGCGGCATTGCCAAAACCACAAACGCTTCCTACCCACTTAAGCAGGTGTTGTACATGAACAACAAACAATATCTGGAAAAAAATTATGCTCAGCAACATGGCTATCGATTCGTAATGAACAAGTCTGCCAACTCCGGCGTTCTTATGGATCAAGCCATCTCCCAATCCATAGCCAGCCGCCTCTACGCACAATCGACATATGATCCAAAATACTTTCGCCCCATCTACCTAAAAATGCCCTTGTATCAAATTTGGGCGGTAAAAGGTGAGTCTTTTACTCCTCAATAAAACACCTCGCCTTTTCATCTCCACCGGAAAGGTTGAACCATAAAAGAAAAGCGGCGCATGACTTGAAGTCATGCGCCGCTTTATTATTACTGCTGATCGAGCCTAAGGCCCGAGAAAGATCAGGGGTTAATGCCCATCTCTTTTTCCTTGGCCGCAACAGCCAAACGGGTCTTGACTGCAGTATCGGGAATCAAACTCATGGAGTCGATGCCGCACTCCACCAGGAAGGTGGCAAAATCGGGAAAATCGGACGGCCCCTGGCCACAGATACCGATCTTCTTGCCACGCCGTTTGGCGGTGTCGATGACCATCTTGATCAACAACTTCACTGCGTCGTGACGCTCATCGGCGATACCGGCGATGAGACCGGAGTCGCGATCAAGGCCGTAAGCCAACTGGGTAAGATCGTTGGAACCGATGGAGAAGCCGTCGAAGATGTCGGCAAAGGCGTCAGCGCAGATAACGTTGGATGGAATCTCGCACATCACGTAGAGCTCCAGACCGTTCTCACCCTGCACCAGGCCGCATTCCTTCAAGACCTGGATAACCTTCTTGCCCTCTTCCGGGGTCCGGCAGAATGGCACCATCAACTTGATGTTGTTGAGACCCATGTCGTTACGAGCCTTAAGCAACCCCTTGCACTCCAACTCGAAAGCGGGACGATACTTAGGATCGTAGTAACGGGAAGCGCCACGCCAGCCGATCATGGGGTTCTCTTCCTGAGGCTCATAGAAGGTGCCGCCCACCAGATTGGCGTACTCATTGGATTTGAAATCGGAAAGACGAACGATAACATCCTTGGGGTAAAAACCTGCCGCAATCCGCCCAACACCCTCGGCTACCTTATCGATGAAGAACTGCTTCTTGTCCTCGGGATAAGCGGTGGTGCGCGCCTCGATCTCTTTAACCACGGCGGCCACATTGGCATCACTACCGGCCTTTCCTTTCAACTCTTCAAAGTTATAGAGAGCAAGGGGATGGATGCCGATATGGGAGTTGATAACGAACTCCTCGCGAGCCAGGCCCACGCCGTCGTTAGGGATCTGACACTCAGTGAAAGCCTTCTCGGGGATAGCCAGGTTCATCATGATCTTGGTCTTGGTGGCGGGCAAATCACCCAGGTCAAGACGCTCAATCTCGAAGTCCAGCAGACCTTCGTAAACATTACCGGTCTCGCCTTCGGCGGAAGAAACGGTGATATCCTGACCAGCGGTGATCTTGCTGGTACCGTCGCCAGTACCGATAACACAGGGGATACCAAGCTCACGGGAAATAATCGCCGCATGACAGGTTCGACCGCCACGGTTGGTAACGATGGCACCGGCAATCTTCATGATCGGCTCCCAATCGGGATCGGTCATATCGGTGACCAGAACCTGGCCCTTCTTGAAGTCGTGAATATCAACGACATCATTGATGACGTTAGCCTCACCCTGGCCGATCTTAGCGCCTACCGCCAAACCTTCCACCAGCACCTTGCCACCGGTTTCTTTAAGCTTGTAGGTCTCCATCACGCCCTTGTTACTCTGGGAGTGAACGGTTTCAGGACGAGCTTGGACGATGAAGAGCTTGCCGGTGCCGACGTTAACACCGTCGCCATCCTTGGCCCACTCGATATCCATGCCCTTCTTGTAGTGATCTTCAATAATGCAGGCCCAATTAGCCAATTGCAGAATCTCGTCATCGCTGATGACGTAACTACCCCGCTCTTCTGGAGTGGTAGGGATATTCTTCACCGGCTCTTCGGTATTGGGATCGTTGTCGTAGATCATCTTGATCTCTTTACTGCCCACCCGCTTGCTGACCACCGGCCGCTTGCCTTCCTTCAAGGTGGGCTTGAAAACGTAGTACTCATCGGGGTTAACTGCACCCTGAACCACGTTCTCGCCAAGCCCCCAAGCGCCAGTTAGAAAGACGGCGTCTTCGAAACCGCTCTCGGTGTCAATGGAGAAGATAACGCCAGAACTGGAAGAATCGCTGCGAACCATCTTCTGGACAACGATGGAGAGATAAACGTCAAACTGTCCAAAACCCTTGTCGTGACGGTAGGAGATAGCGCGGTTAGTGAAGAGACTGGCAAAACACTTGCGACAGTTATCGATAAGGGCATCCATGCCGCGAATGTTCAGATAGGTTTCCTGCTGACCAGCAAAGGAGGCATCGGGCAAATCCTCAGCGGTGGCAGAGGAACGAACGGCAACAGCGACATCGCCGCCGTATTCTTCTTCCATCTTTTTGTAGGATATTTCGATCTCCTTGCGCAGATCTTCGGGGAACTCAGCGGTCCGGATAATGTCCCGCACCTTCTCGCCCCTGGCCTGTAAGTTATGCAAATCGTGGGTATCGAGACCCTCAAGAGCATCAAGAATGGCCTGCTCAACCCCTGCTGTCTTCAACAGATGGCGGTATGCATGAGCAGTAATGGCAAAACCGTGCGGAACGGCCACGCCTTTGGAAGTCAGATGCTGGTACATCTCGCCAAGTGAAGCGTTCTTGCCGCCCACCATCGCAACATCATCAATGCCGATGTCGTCAAACCAAAGAATGAAGTCCTCATCGTGTTTTCCCATCTTCTTCATCTCCTGAGTTACCAAATTTTAGTTAATAAAAGTTTACTGAATCAATATTTCTATTTACACATTCCCATCTTGACTGCTCAAAAAAAAAGCAGAACTAACCGCTCCAAACGCAAAAAAATAATTTCTATACTAGTGCGTAAAGATGAAAACGGGTTAAGCCATGCAAAAAACAGTCAGGGATTCAACGTTTGCCAAACCTCTCTTATATCGAATCTATCCCTGCCGGTCAAGAATATCTTACCAAGGAGCAGATATATCCACCATGAAACAGCTTCGCAGAGATCGCAAGCATGGGTAATGGTACCGCAGGATCTTAAAAAACTTGAGAACAAGAATCATCATATGGCATGGTATAGAATATTTCTTACCACAAAATTCAAGTCTTTTTAAATTAATCAGGAGAATCCCGGATGAACAAAGCCAGGACAGCAACTTCCCTTTTAGAAAAATATGTGGTTGCCGACAATCACGGTGCCAGCGACTACTTTACCCTGATCAAAGAATTAATCAAAATTCGTGACGACTATCCCCACGACGCAGCTGATTACGCTACCTGGCAAAAGGAAATAGATAATACCTACCTGAGGGTTGAGGATGAGATACAAACCAACATCATGCAGCCCAGAACCGAGGTTAAGTTCGGCACCTCTGGCTGGCGAGGGATCATCGGCAAGGATATTTTCGCGAAATCAATCGCCTTGGTCACCTCCGCCATCATTTCTATCTATGAGCAATTGGCAGAAGAATCACCTCTCCGGGAAGCGTTGGGAGTCAAAAGCCTTGCTGAAGCGCAACAACGGGGCTGTGTGATCGGCTATGACAACCGCTTCGGGGGAGAAATATTGGCCCACGCAGCTTGCGATGTTCTTACCAGCCATGGCTTTAACGTTCTTTACGCCGGGGAAGCGACCACCGGCACCCTTTCGGCATCGTTACTTATTCACCAGGCAGCCTTTTCCATCAACCTTACCCCCAGTCACAATCCCCTGGAGTATGCTGGCTTTAAATTTAACGCTGCAGATGGTGGTCCTGCCGCTGCGGTTATCACCAACACCATTACCGACCTGGCCCGGCAATTAATCAAAGATGATCAGCCACTGCCCCTAGCTCCAGATTCATCTCTGGTCAAACCACTGGATGCACTGGGGGCCTGGTTTGAACTGGTGCGTCGTGGCCGGGATAAACATGGCCTTGATCATCAGCAAACCATGGCAACCTTTACTGAAGCCGACAATATGGTCATAGCGGTGGATTGCGTTCACGGCGCGAGCAGGGTACATGTCCGCAAACTGTTTAATAACCTGGACAGCCCGCACCTTCTGTTCTTACGCGACAACGACGACCCTACCTTTGGCGGCGTGGCCCCGGAACCCTCCACTGCCAACATGAAAACCGTCACCGATATCCTAAAAAATCGGTCGGAACCACTCAAACTGGGCATCATCATGGATCCAGATGCCGACCGTATTCGCTTTACCGATGGCGAAACAGAAATCGACATGAATACCTTCGGGGCCATGGCCTATCATTTCCTCCACGAAATAAAGGGCAAAAAAGGCCTGGTCGCCAAAACCGTGGCCACCAGCAATTTCGCTAACCAGTTGGCAATGACCCTGGGGGAGGAGGTTTTTGAACCAAAAGTCGGTTTTAAGGAATTCAAGCCGGTTATTGATAAGGCCCTGATCTGTTTTGAAGAATCGGACGGCATCACCACCATCGGTCATACCCCCGAGAAAGACGCATATATCGGCCTGTTGCTGGCCATAGACATGGTCTTGAGCCTGCAAAAGAACCTTGGTGATTACCAACAAGAACTACGCGACACCTACGGCTATTTCTACCCGGATCGGGATGGGGTGACCGTAAGCCAACAAGGAGAAGAGTTGGGCAAAACCCTGGCCAGACTGGAAAAGTACAAAGTAGACGCCACCATCATGGTGGGTGGCGAAGAAAAAAAAGTCGCCCAAGTTATCGACATAGACGGTCGCAAAATGATCCTTGCCGACGGCAGCTGGCTAATGATCCGCCCCTCCGGCACCGAACCCAAGGTCCGATTCTATGTCGAAGCTCGGACAGAGAAAGGAAAAAAAGCGCTTTTCGCCGCAGCCCAAGCGATGCTTGCGGAGATTGGGCTTATCGATGCATAACTTTAGGGAATCTTGAAAAATTCTCTTTTTGCCCAATCTATACGTTACGCTCATGAACAAGAAGGGAAAACCGGCAAAATGTGACGTTTCAGAGTTGAGGTGAGATTAGTTTGACATTTAGACTTGTCAATTACACTGAACAATTAGCGCTGCCACCGGTAACACGCTGGATAGCGCTTGCCACCTGTTCAGGGAGAAACGGCTTGGTAAGGTAATCGTCCATCCCCGCCTGCAAGCATTTTTCTTTATCACCCATCAAGGCATTTGCAGTCATGGCAATAATCGCCAAATGACCGCCACGAATACGGTTTACTAATTTTGCCGCCAATTCCGGGGAAAGGTTCTTGATCTCCCCTCCTCCCTGTTCACATTCCCTTATAATACCGCAAGCGGTATAACCGTCCATGATCGGCATCTGCACATCCATCAGAACAACATTGAAATCCTGCTCAGCAACCACCTCAAGCGCTTCCAACCCGTCAACAGCTGTTGTCACCGCGTGCCCTTCTTCCTCAAGAACCATTCGAGCCAGCTCGCGGTTGGCCATATTATCCTCAACAAGAAGGATAGACAGCTGTTTCAACGTTTCCTCAACCAGTTTTTTCTTCTCCTCGGGGACGACCTTATCGACCACCGTCAAAGGAACGGTAAAATGGAAACTAGCGCCCTTACCCTGCTCACTTTCATACCAGAGTCGCCCGTCCATCAATTCAACCAGCTGTTTGCAGATGGCAAGTCCTAAACCTGTCCCTCCGAACTGTCTTGCCGTTGAGCTATCCGCCTGCCTAAAACTTTTAAAGATCGAATCCTGCTTGGCAACCGGGATGCCCATACCGGTGTCGACAACAGAAAAAAGCATCATGACCATGGAGTTATCTGATCTTTCCGAAACCATCTCAACCGTGACAACAACCCTCCCCTTCTCGGTAAACTTGATGGCGTTACTTACCAGGTTAAGCAACACTTGCCGCAAGCGCAGTTCATCTCCTTCGACAAACTCCGGCAGATTATCAAAATTTGCCTGCACCTGAAGGGAAATATTCTTATCGGTGGCATTAATGTCCATGATCGATTGCACAGAATCAACAAGGGCCGAAATAGTAAAGACATACTTGTCAAGTTGCAACTGGCCCGCCTCAATCTTGGAAAAGTCGAGGATATCATTCAACAATCCCAACAAGCTATGCGATGCAACCTTAACAGAATCAAGCATATGACGTTGCCTTGAGTCCAAAGAGGTCTTGAGTGTAAGTTCAGTCATACCGATAATGGCATTCATCGGGGTTCTGATTTCATGACTCATATTGGCTAGGAATTCGCCCTTGGCCTTCTCGGCCTGCAACGCCCGCTCATTGCTAGACTCAAGATCAGCCACCATCCGTCCAAAACTTTTCTCAAGCACCACGCTCACCAAAACAAGCAAGAGAATCGACATAATCATGGTCTGTAATACTATCTCTCTCTGCAAGGAATTTTCGCGACTATGATCTTGCAGGGAAACAATGTTGCCAATCAACTTGCCATTAAAATCAATAATGGGATCGGAAATCAATAAGGCATATTCTTTACCAGCTACTTCCACCTTCCCTCCCTTTGCAAAGTCAATGGCCTTTATATTCTCAAAGAGTTGATCATCATTGCTCGAAAACATTACCCTGCCACTTATCTTCTTGAATTTTGTATTTGCTCGATATGAACCAAGAGATTTGTCGGTGACAAACAAGGCGCTGGGCATACCGAAAAGAAGGCGTAACTCTCTCATTATATAGTCAGTATCTCCACCTATTTCCAAAACGCCGAGAAACTCACCTTCATAAAAGATCGGCCTCACCACCCGGTAAATAATCGCAAACTTCCCGACCTCAAATCCCTTTTCTTCATGGCGGGAATGGATGACCCGGCTTATCATTGGCCGTACCTTTTCCAAATCATCGGCAAACAAAGTTGGCTTATGAACCCGCAGAAAGCTCTTATGGTCAGGGGTATGGAAATGCAAGATGGGGAAACCGGGAAGTTCTTTCTTGATCACCTCGAATTTCTTTTTGGTCAGGGTATAAAGGCGTTTCCGATCACGGTCGCGAAAAGCACGCAATATCTCCTTTTGCACCAAGAGACCGTTCATCCGTTTTGAAAGGTAGTTATCCAACCGGTTCGTAATCTGTTCGTAACTCTTTTCAAACAACCGCCGATGCTCAATTTGTTCCTCCGCCAGACTGCGACGACTCCAGTAAATAGACGCCCCGGCATGGATGGCGCTAAGGACGATAATTATACTCATAACAATGAGAGTTGTTTTTCTTTTGATATTCATCATGTGGAATAAATATGCCTAATATGCGTTTGCCTATACTGACTTGACTACGTTTCAAGGCCAAAGCTGTAACATTTTATGTTAGGTAGTGGTTGCAAAAGACAAGAACGAAATTAAATACTAACGAATCCTACAACATAATCAATTACAAAACAAAGGATAACCCTTGCCCCGCTGCAACCGGCAACAAGCAATTACCACATGCCTATATGTGCAGATTGCAGTAATTAAACCTGTCCCCGACTGCTTAAATAAAGGCCCCAAGAAGATATTCATAGAACCAGTTCTAGCGTGAGCAAAACATTCAGAGAATAAGACAGTTTTTCAAGACCATACAAATGCTAATAACAGGAAGCAGAGTAGTTGAAAAAAACGCAATGGAATGAAACGAGGAGGTTACTCATCTTTGCAAGTAATCCTTGTTTCAAGAGGGAGGAATGAAGTTCAACTCCGCGTCGGAGGCGCGGACATAGATAGGTGCCACCACCGCAGGTTCTAGAAACTCCTGCCCATGCCATGAGGACCAGGCCGCTTTGCCCACAGCAGCAGCACGGGGAAAACAACAACTTGAGTCAACCATTAAAGCCTTCTCGGCAAGTAAGCTTGTAAACAGGTCACGGTATAACACCGCTCCGTCACCTGCCATCACCGTAGGCACGGTGATAAGGGCGGCAAGTTGCGCTGGTGGCATTACTAGATACTCACTTGTCCGTCGGATGGAACCATCACCGAGGCATTGGTAAAAGGCGGCGTAAACTTCTTTTTTACGGGCGTCAAGAACTACACAGAGCGGTTTATCCAGATGAGCGAACTGCCCGGCGTAAGCATCCAAGGTGGAAACACCAAGAAGGGGCTTACCCGTTGCCATTGCCAACCCCTTGGCGGTACTGAGGCCAATGCGGATTCCGGTAAAACTGCCAGGCCCCAAGCTCACGGCGATGCCGTTAACACTGTCCCAATCACACTCAGCCTGCTCGAAAAGCCAAGCAACTGCGCTCAATAACCGCCGCGAATGGGTCACCTTGGTTAGCAAGGAAAATTCGCCAAGACAAAAACCATCGGCAACCAAAGCCACACTGCCGCACATCCCTGTGGTTTCCATGGAAAAGAGCAACGGCGTGTCTGGGGCAATAATTTTACCGTGACGCGCCATTTCAGCCGCCCACCCCAAACAGTCTGGCGATGTCGTTGTAAAATACAAAGACCATCAAAGAACCAAGGAGCACCAAACCAAGTTTTTGCCAATTTTCTTGGCTGGCAAGGGATAGTGGGCGCCGCCGCACCGCCTCCAGACTAAAAAAGGCCAGATGGCCACCGTCTAAAATCGGGATCGGCAACAAATTCAACACCCCGAGGTTAATGCTGAGAATCCCCATAAAATGCAACCAATGGAGCATCCCGGCATGCAGACGTTCTCCAGCCAGCTGGGCGATGCGGATGGGCCCCCCTAGCTCTGAGGCTGGCACCACACTCTGGATGATCTTGACGATCCCCATCACGGTCAAATAGATAAAGGCCCAGGTCTGATTACAACCGGCCACAAATGCCTCGCCAAAGCCAACCTTCCGGTAAACTAGCTTATCAAGCCTGGATATACCAAGAAGATATCTCTCCCCCACCACCTCCCCGAAAACATTTCGGGTTGGCTGCGTGGTGGGCTGACCAACAAGTTTCATACTCTTGCCATCACGACTGATGGTCAAGGTGAGTTTGTGGCCTTCACTGGTGGCAACCAGATGAGAGACATCCTCCCAAGTTTCAGTGCTATTACCATCAATGGCGAGAATCGTGTCGCCGGCCATTAAGCCAGCTGCGGCAGCTGGAGAATCGGCTGTCACCTCGCCAATGGCGGTGCCTGAGACCATATCCGGCAACCCAGCCACCGCAAAGATGGCAAAAAACAGCAATAAAGCAAACAAAAGATTAAAAACGGGACCAGCCGCCACCACAATCATCCGCTGCCAGACCGGCTTATCAGAAAAAGAGCGCTCTTTATCTTCGACGGCAACCTCTTCATCGGGCTGCTCACCGAGCATCTTCACATAGCCACCCAAAGGAAAAGCACTAATCAGGTATTCGGTTTCCCCATATTGGCGACCAAACACCTTGGGGCCAAAACCCAGCGAAAACTTTAGCACCTTGACGCCAAACAACTTAGCAAAGAGAAAATGTCCTAACTCATGAACAAAAATGAGCAGGCCAAGAAGAACAATAAAAGAAACCAATGAATTCATGATTATCTACAATGTGTTTGTTTAACTTAGAAGAAATGGCCGCAGCAAATTAACGACCAACAAGGTTGCTCAAGACAATCTTAATGTTTGATATCTGAAAAGGAATCACATTTGGATGGCAGAGACGGACATGGCGCCTCTTCTCCCCGGCGCTGCTTGGTCTTCAACATCAAAGCTTCCACCACTGATTCAGCCTGTACCCGAGCAGCAAGATCGGCATCAAGCACCGTCGTCGCATTAATAACCGGTTGCACCGGCTGACGATTGATGGTTTCAGAGACCACCAAGGCAATTTCGGGGAAGCGGATCCGTTCTTCCAGAAATGCCGCCACCGCAACCTCGTTGGCAGCATTCAGCGTTGCCGGTTGCGTGCCCCCTTTTTTGCAGGCCAGATATGCCAATTTCAAGGCCGGAAAGCGTTTAAAATCAGGCGGCGTAAAGGTCAGGCCATTACATTTTGCCAAACTTAAACGCGGCATATTAAGCCGCAGACGTTCTGGATAGGAGAGGGCATAGGCAATGGGAATCTTCATGTCCGGCACCCCCATCTGCGCCACCACCGAACCGTCAATGTATTCCACCATGGAGTGAACAATACTCTGGGGGTGAATAAGAACTTCAATTCTCTCCACCGGCACATCAAAGAGCCAGCGGGCCTCAATCACCTCAAGGCCCTTATTCATCATGGTTGCCGAATCAATGGAAATCTTGTTACCCATACTCCAGTTGGGGTGATTCAGCGCCTGTGCTCTGGTCACGGCCCATAGATCTTTTTCCGCAAACTCACGAAAAGGACCGCCCGAGGCAGTAAGAATAATCTTGTCAACATCCTCACGCCGCCCCGCTGACAATGCTTGAAAAACAGCATTATGCTCACTGTCGATGGGTAACAACGCCACATTATTATTTTTTACCGCCGCCATGACCAAATCGCCCGCCATGACCAAGGTTTCCTTGTTGGCAAGGGCCACATCCTTCCCCGCCTCAATGGCGGCAAGGGTGGGAACCAGACCAGCACCGCCGACAATGGCGGAAACCACCGTATCCGCCTCGGCCAACGTGGCGACTTGGACGTTACCATCCACCCCGGCGACAATCCGTTGCTGCCATTCGGGAGATAACAACGAACGCAACTCTCCGGCAAGTTTTTCATCCGCCACCGAAACCAGTTGCGGATTAAACGCCTCCAACTGATCCCGCAAGAGAGAAATATTGCGACCGGCAGCAAGACCAATAACCCGGAACCGTCCTGGGAATTGTCGAACCACCTCAAGAACATTGCAACCGATGGAACCGGTGGAGCCAAGTACGACTATATTTTTCATCATCAACTCACGCTTAAGGCTGTAATTCAGGTTCCCGACAGGAAACCGAATCGTACCAGACTAAAAAGAACCGGGGCGGTAAACAAAAGAGAATCAATCCGGTCGAGAATGCCGCCATGACCAGGCAAGATGGAACCGGAATCCTTCACAGCCATGGCTCGTTTGATTACCGATTCACAAAGATCACCCAAGACCCCGACACAGCTCAACAAAGCGGCGGCCATGGCAATTTGCAGCTGGTCATGACCAACAAAGAGGACCTCGGCAAGGAGTACGGAAACCGTAACACTACCCACTAAGCCGCCAACAAAACCAGCCACTGTTTTGCCAGGGCTCACTGCCGGACAAAGCTTGCGTTTACCAAGTAGTCGACCGATATAATAGGCGAAGGAATCAGAGCCAACAGTGATGCCGGTGAGCCACAACAACCACGCTACGCCACCAGGCTGATGACGAATGAGGATCAGATTGGCCCCACAAAAACCGACGTAAATAATCCCAAGCCCAGATCGGCTCAAGACCATAAAAGGATCGCCAAGACTCCGATAACGAATGATGACAAAGCCCACCAAAAGAAAAAGGGCCAGGGGCAAAACTGCCGCTACGTTCTCGGCACTGCCACTAAACGCGGTAAGAAAAGGCAAGAGGCCACAAACGAGACCGGCCAACTTGACCGAAGGAGAACAATCCACAAGCACCATGGTCCCGTATTCATACAGAGCCAGAGCGCCCATCCCACTCACCACCACCCAGAACAAGGGGAATGATCCATTCATAACCAGCAAAAACCAGCCTGCGCAGAGCAGCAATCCGGTAATAAGTCGTTTCATAGCAAACATTTACCAAGTGAAGGTTTCCCTACACAAAACGGGATCTGGCTATAAAAGTCAAGGGGTGTTTGGTTCCGAAGAAGGCGAGCAGCACCAACAGAAGAGAAGGTTTCAACACTCAAGACTGTTGCACCTGATCGCCGGTCTTGCCAAACCGCCGCTGCCGCCCCTGATAAACGCGAATGGCGTCCACAAGGTCATCCTCTCTGAAATCAGGCCACAGGGTATCAACAAAATATATTTCAGCGTACGACGCCTGCCATAAGAGAAAATTACTGAGTCTGGCCTCACCGCCGGTGCGAATCAGTAAGTCTGGATCCGGTAGCCCACCGGTATAGAGATGAGCAGCAAAGAGCTCCTCATCAATTCCATCAACAGCAAGCTCACCGACCTCACACTTATGGGCCACGGCCTGTACCGCATCAATAATTTCAACCCGGCTCCCGTAATTGAGGGCAAGATTAAAGATAAGACCATCATTATCCGCTGTTTCAGCGATTACCTTATCCAGGGTTTCCCGCACCGCCTTGGGCAGTCGATCCTTTTGCCCCAGGCACCGCAAAGAAACATTATTTTCAAGCATCGTCTCCAGTTCACGCAGCAAGAACGACTTCAGGAGCCCCATCAAGGCATTAACTTCAAAGGGAGGACGCTTCCAGTTTTCGGTGGAAAAGGCGTAGAGGGTCAGGACTTTAATATTGAGATCATCGGCAGCGCGAACCACAGCCTGCACTGACTCAACACCCACCTTATGCCCCAAAGGCCGGGGCATACTGCGTTGTTGAGCCCAACGTCCATTGCCATCCATGATGATGGCGACATGAACCGGGATTTTATCGGGATCAAGTTCGGGAGGAAACTGCATGGGCGGGGAAATTAGACCTCCATGACCTCTTTTTCTTTCTCGGCCATGGTGTCATCAATGGCTTTAATGAACCGGTCAGTTTCCTTCTGCGCCTCATCCTGGAGCTTAAAGAGATCATCTTCGGCAATCTCTTTATTATTTTTCTGCTTTTTCAAGGCATCAATGGCCTCGCGGCGAGAATTACGGATTGCGACCCGATACTCCTCACTGACCTTCTTAACCTGCTTGACCAGTTGCTTGCGCCGTTCCTCGGTCAGCTGGGGGATATTGACGCGGATAATCTTGCCATCGTTAACTGGATTTAGGCCAAGATCCGACTTGTAGATTGCCTTTTCAATGGCTGCCAACATTTGTGGATCCCAAGGCTGGATGGCAATCATCCTGCTTTCAGGGATGGTCAAAGTCGCAACCTGATTGAGAGGCTGGGGAGACCCGTATGCCACAACCTTTAGGCCATCGACCAGCGACAATGATGCCCGCCCGGTACGTACCTTGGTTAGCTCGCGACGATAGGCATCCATGCTCTTGTCCATCTTGTCATTCATGGCCTCAAGGATTTCATTACTCATGCTTCCTCCCCCTTAATCAGCGTCCCCACTGGTTCTCCGCAAAAGGCTTTGCGCATATTACCAGGCTTATTCATGTTAAATACGGCAATGGTCTTACCATTATCACGGGCTAAAGATATCCCAGCCGCATCCATTACCCGCAATTGCCGCTGTAACACCTCGGTATAAGTCAGAGTGTCAAACTTGACGGCATCATCATGGGCCAAGGGGTCCTTATCATAGACCCCATCAACCCTGGTGGCCTTACAAATCAGATCGGCATTGATTTCAAGCCCACGCAGAACCGCTGCCGTATCGGTGGTAAAATATGGATTACCGGTGCCGCCGGCAAAGATAACCACCCTGCCCTTGTCAAGATGACTGAGGGCGCGTTGTCGCGCGTAAGGCTCACAAACGGTGGTCATCGGAATGGCTGACAAAACACGGGTTGGCACCCCATGTTGCTCCAAGGCGTCATGCATGGCCAAGGCATTGATAACCGTGGCCAGCATCCCCATATTGTCAGCAGCGCCGCGATCCATACCGGCAGAAGCACCGGATACGCCACGGAAGATATTACCGGCGCCGATCACCAGGCCAACCTCGACATTAAGTTCAACCAGCCCCTTGATCTCTGCAGCCACATAATCCAGCATCTTAGAACTGATGCCAAAAGCGGCGTCACCCATCAGGGCTTCGCCGCTCAGCTTCAGAAGTACTCGTTTGTACTTGCTTTTTGTCACCTTAAACTCCGCTAAAGCAGATTTACGAACAAACCTGTTGTTAAACGCTTATGCACCAATCTGAAAACGGGCAAAACGCTTAATGGAAATATTCTCGCCCATGCTGGCAATCAGCTCGTTGAGCAAATCTTGAATTGACACATCGGGATTCTTAACAAATTTCTGCTCCATGAGGCAAACCTCGGAGTAGAACTTATCCATCTTACCGTTAACGATCTTCTCAGCGATGTTCTCAGGCTTACCGGAATCAAGGGCTTGCTGGGTGTAGATCGCCCGCTCACGGTCAACAAGATCAGCCGCAACTTCCTCACGTTTCAACCCCACCGGATTAACGGCAGCAACATGCATGGCAATATCTTTGGCAAATTCAAGGAAGGCATCGGTCTTGGCAACAAAATCGGTCTCGCAACCAACCTCAACCATTACCCCCAACTTACCACCAGCATGGACGTAAGTCTCAACGATTCCTTCACTGGTGGCACGACCGGCACGCTTCTGAGCAACAGCCAAACCTTTTTGCCGCAACAAATCAACGGCTTTATCCATATCACCGCCGGTTTCGGTTAATGCCTTCTTACAATCCATCATCCCCGCGTTGGTTTTGTCGCGAAGCTCTTTGACCATCTGACTAGTAATACTCACAGCTACAACTCCTCTTCTATAAAAGTATGAACGGCTGCGAGTAAACGCCAGCCGCTCATACTATAATTGTAAAAACCACGACCTGTCTGAGAACAACAGGCAAGCCAACAACGGCCAGTAACGACGATCTGTAACCTAAACGAATTATTCTGCAGCAGGTGCAGCTTCACCGCCTTTCTTCATCTCGGCTTCAGCGGCTACCATCTCAGGTGCTGCCGCCTTGTCAGCCTCAGCCTGCTTGGCAGCAGCCTGTTTTTCCTTGCCAGCAAGGATAGCGTCGGCAAACTTAGAGGTAATCAAACGGATAGACTTGATCGCATCGTCGTTACCGGGAACGATATAGGTAAGACCATCGGGATCACAGTTGGTATCAGCCAAAGCAACGACCGGAATACCAAGGGTATTAGCTTCCTTGATGGCGATCTGCTCGCGACGAGGATCAACTACAAAGATAACCGAAGGAAGGCTGCGCATGTTTTTGATCCCGCCCAAGGTGCGATCAAGTTTAACCAGATCCTTTTCGATCTTGAGCGCTTCTTTCTTCTTATAAAGGTTGATGGATCCATCTTCCTTCATTCCTTCGTAGCTCTTCAACCGCTCAACACTCTTCTTAATGGTCTGATAGTTGGTGAGCATGCCGCCGGGCCAACGATGGTTGACAAAAAACATCCCGCAACGTTCAGCCTCTTCACGGATGATGTCCTGGGCTTGACGCTTGGTACCAACAAACATGACCGTGCCACCCTTGGCAACCGCGTCACTAAGAGCATCATAAGCCGTATTGAAAAGCGGCAAGGTTTTATCAAGGTTAACAATATAAATCTTGTTGCGAGCCCCAAAAATAAAGGGTCTCATCTTAGGGTTCCAGCGATGGGTCTGGTGACCAAAATGAAGACCGGCCTCCAACATTTCTTTCATTCCAATGTGCGACATAACTGCTCCTTAAATAGGTTTTGGTTATTCCTCCATCCCGAAGCCCAACCCCTGCTCGGGGCACCAAAGGGAAATTTTCCCGGGATGTGTGGGTTAAAAAACAAATTTTATTAACACCCTGAACTCTTTTTTGCAAGGCGGAAGAACAATTGGACACAAAAACCTTGACGACGGCTACCAAAAAAAGCACATTGTTTAATTCACTCCTACCTAAGTAGCGTGTCTGGTAATTATAATTCGTAATGAATAGTCCTGGGATTTTGGGCCGATTCTGCCGAATTCGAAGTCCACGCTCCTAGATAAACAACAAGACCATGCCCCTTACCGACATAAAACCCCGCCATATCCTAATCCGCTCCACCAACTGGATCGGCGATGCCATCATGACCACGCCGGCGATCCGCACCATCAGGGAAAATTTCCCCGAGGCAGTGATCTCTATTCTTACCCACCCTTGGGTTGCCGATGTTTTCGCGGCCAGTCCACACGTTGACGAAGTGATCCTTTACCGCAAAAAGGATCGCCATCAGGGAATAACCGGCATCTGGCGATTGGGCCGCACCTTGGCCCAGCGCCACTTTGATCTGGCCATTTATCTCCAAAACGCCTTTGAAGCTGCCCTGATCGGCAAGCTCGCCGCCATTCCCAACCGAGCAGGATACACCACCGATGGTCGCTCGCTACTACTCACCCACCGAGCCAAGATCCGCCGGGAGATAAGAAAGGTTCATCAAGTCCATTACTATCAAGATATGCTCCACCAACTGGGCCTTACCCCCGGTTCGGACGAGCTTTTTCTTGAATTGCCACCGGAAACCGTAGCCTGGGCGCGCGAATTTACCGCCGCGCCGACAACAGGCCCCACCATTGGCCTGAACCCTGGCGCCGCCTACGGCCCAGCCAAATGCTGGCCAGCCGAACGCTACGGCGCCCTGGCTGCCCGTCTTGGCGAGGAACATAATGCCACCCTGCTGGTTTTCGGCACCAAAGCTGATAACAGCGTCGCCGAGGCCATCAAGGCCCAGGCCCCGGATCGGATCATCAATCTGGCCGGGAAAACCAATCTGGCCGAAGCCATGGCCCTGATCGGCGCCTGCGATTCCTTCGTCACCAACGACTCCGGTCTGATGCATGTGGGGGCAGCACTCAAGACCCCACTGGTAGCCATCTTCGGTTCCACCGATGCGGTGGCCACCGGCCCCTATGCCGACAACGCAGTGGTCATCCAGAAGGATCTCCCTTGTCGACCCTGCCTTAAAACCCACTGCAAAAGCGACTTCCGTTGCATGACAGACATCTCCGTTGCCGAAATTGCCGCAAGTGTAGCCATGCAGCTGCAAAACAACAGCAAGGAAACATAATGAGCCAACCAGCTGTTTTTCTGGACAGGGATGGAACCATCAACGAACAGATGGGATACATCAACCACATCTGCCGATTCCAGTTACTGCCACGTGCGACCGCAGCCATTCGCCTTTTAAACGACGCGAACATCCCGGTGGTGGTGGTTACCAACCAATCAGGGCTTGCTCGAGGCTACTTTCCCAAGGAACTGCTGGATGAAGTGCACGCACTTATGCATCAACAACTGGCCGAGGCCGGAGCACACGTGGACGGTATCTACATCTGCCCCCATTACCCAGAAGCGAAACTGCCTGAATACCGTATTCAATGTGATTGCCGTAAGCCACAGGCCGGGATGTTTCTGAAGGCAGCGGCAGACCTTGATCTCGATCTTACCCGCTCCTATGTGGTTGGAGATCGCTGGTCCGACCTAAAAGCCGCTCACCAGTGCCAGGCCACGGGCATCTTGGTACTAACCGGATACGGTCGCGGCGACCAAACTTACATCGGCCCCACCCAAACCATCCAGCCCAGCTTCGTGGCCGAAGATCTCTATGAAGCCGCAACCTGGATCAGCGAAGACCTCAAAGGCAGTACGGCTGAGGAAACGCCGTGAAACCGCTGCCGCTCCCCAAGCCGCCTAAAAAAATCCTGATCATCAAACCAAGCGCCTTGGGCGACATCGTCCACAGCCTGCCCTTTCTCGACACCATCAAACGCTGTTACCCCTCCGCCTCAATCCACTGGCTGGTGGCCAGAGGTCTGCACACCTTCCTTGAAGGCCATCCGCTCATCGACCGCTTATGGATTATCGACAAAGATAAATGGAAGCGACCGAAAAATATTCGCCAAACCTTCAAGGATATTGTTTCCCTTGGCAAAGGGTTACGCCAAGAACGCTTCGATGTCTCCATCGATCTGTCAGGCCTGCTACGCAGTGGCCTGATCACCCTGGCGGCAAATGCCGAATACAAACTAGGCTTCAAGGAGGCGGACGAAGGAAGTACTTTTTTCTACACCCACCGAATCCACGGCAGCATGAAAATCCATGCCATCGACCGCTATCTGAAAATCGCTGAAGCCATGGGCTGCCGCTTGGGCACCATCAACTACCCCTTTGCCCCCTACGAAAAGAACCCCTCCATCTGCAAAGAGTTGCCTAAGGAATACGTGGTCATGACCCCTGCGGCCGGCAAAGAAGCAAACCGCTGGCCCGCGCAACGCTTCGGACAACTGGCTGCACGGCTCGACCTGCCAACCGTGCTAATCGGTAGTAAATCGGATCAATCCGTCGCCAACGAGGTTATGCAACATGCTGAGGGCAAGGCCATTTCCTTGGCAGGCAAGACATCCATCAAGGAACTTATCCCCATCATCGGCAATGCCAAATACTTCATTACCAACGACACCGGCCCGATGCATATCGCTGCGGCGTTAGGAATACCAGTCTTCGCCATCTTCGGGCCAGCAAACCCAACCCGCACCGGTCCATACGGAGAACAGCACACCGTTATTCGTGAAGATTTGTCATGCTCGCCATGTTATGCGTGGAAACCTTGCGACAACTGGCAATGTATGCAGGCAATCACTGTTGAACGGGTACTTGCGACAATTGAGGAAAAAGAAAAAATATAACTACTTACAGGGTCGCGGAGACGCAGATAGCGAGCCTGCGAGACCTTCGAGGCATCGTCCTCTGAACAGGTAAGCGACCAAAGGGAAACTCCGATACTTCGATTATGTGAGCAGTTACGAAAAAACAATGCGGCGAGAACCGCAAGCGAAGGAAAAAAACTAAAAAAGAACTCAGGAATTAAGTACCGCCCGCTGGAGAATAAACTCCCCAAGCTGCTCACCCTGAGCTGCGGAAAGAGAATTAAAATGAACAGCGCAACGACTGGTGGGAACTGAAGCGAAAAATCGCTCTTCCCTCTGCAGAAGACGGTCGTTTACCGGTTGCACAGCAGCACCAACCAAAACCATATGCCCGTCTTCGGTAATGATATTCATGGATATCTCGCCAACCTCATCATCTCGCTTCAATTGCTGAGGTACACCATCCATCAACAAGTAATCGAAGGCAAGGCCACTAAGGCTGACATCAACAATTCGCCCCAGCCTGGAAAAATTATTACCGACCTTAAGCACAGCAATGGCCTGCTCATTAACCTTGAACCGTTGCTCCTTTCTTCTTTCGGACTCGGCATGATCGTTATTCATGTAGTCTCCCTGATCTCTTAGAGGCAAGATATATAGCAACCTGATCAACTAACCACATTGGAGATAACACGTGCCAACCTGACGCGTCAATGCTTTTTCCGCCGCTTGGAAAAATCGAAAATCATCTCATTTTTACGAATAAACCCATACTTATCCCTGGTCACCTCTTCAAGGTAGGCAGGGTCCGTTTTAAGCCGCTCAATATCTTCGGCAAGGGAGCTCTTTTGTTGCTCAAGAATTTCATTCTCTTGCTTGAGCTCGGCGATTTCCTGACGCAACCGATAGTAACGAACCACACCATTGGGCGCAAAAAACAACCACAGACAAAAAACCAGCAGCATTACGCTGAATAATGTCCAGAATCTTTTTCGTTCCCGGATTGAAAATTGGGGGAGCATACAATACGGCCTTGTCGGGAGAGAGTAACCGGAGGGACAAAATACTCAATATCTTCCATCTCATAGCACAGAAGGGGCATCGATGCAATCACTCAAAGCTGGACATAGCGCTTCCTTGCCTTCAGCTTTTATACCTTTCCACATATTCCTTCAGAGTCATGAGAAGATCAAACCTGCTTAAAGAAGTTTCCGCCACCAACACCTTGCCAAGGGATAGGCGGGTATTTTCCTGAAAATCAACCAATTCTTCAATCTGTTGTTTGGTGAGTAATCCCTGCCTTTGCGCCACTTCCCCATAACTGCCGCCACTCTTCTGTTGCTCCATAATAATCTGAATATTTTCCAGCCGGGAAAGAAGACCTACTTCCACAGCCAAAGAGCCCAAAAATTTCTTGGTCTGCCTCTGGGTCTCAAGGGCATGCTCAACATCTGCCACGGTGACCAAATCTTTTGCAACCAAAAATTCTCCTAACCGCATCAGCCACCTATTTAGTTTTCAGGACATACACCCCGTCCCAGTTTTTGCCTGGAGGCCTAATCAAATAATCCAAACAACGCTCCATATAGGTGAGAGCAGGACCATCGTCATGGTTGATTTCCAGAATGCGGGCAAAAAGATCCATCGCTCCTCGCCACTCACGCTCTCGATACAAACGGAGCCCGTCATTATATAAGGCCAACAACTCCTGTTGGTTATCGGTCAACGTCCCCTGACATCCCAATAATTCATAGACAACAACAACCTCTTTCTTACCAACTACGCGAATTGAATCAAGGACCCGCACCTCAACATCGTTGCGACATGAATTATAGGTATTTTCACTAATCATTATCCCGGTGCCATACTCCTTATTGGCTCCCTCTAAACGTGCGGCAAGGTTTACGGAATCTCCCATGACCGTATAATCCATTCGCATATCGGACCCCATGTTACCAACAACCATGGTGCCGGTATTAATTCCCATCCGCACCTTAAGCCGAGGGCGACCCTCAGACTCCCATTTATCCTGCAACTCAGAAAGTTTAGTCACCATATCGAGAGCCATCAGGCAACATTTTTTAGCGTGCTCCGGATCATCCATGGGGGCACCAAAAAAAGCGATAATAGCATCACCTTCATACTTATCAATGGTGCCATTGTAGTGAAGAACTATCTCAGTCATAGCGGTGAGATATTCGTTGAGAAGCTTGACCAGTGCTTGCGAGTCAAGTATTTCCGAAACCGATGAAAACCCAGCAATATCAGAGAAGAAAACCGTCATCTCTTTGCGAGTACCACCAAGCTTCAGCAGTGAAGGATTTTTAATGATCTGCTCGATAACCGTCGGCGACAGATATTGACTGAAAGCACCCTGGATATAGCGTTTTTCTTTCTCCTGGAGGACAAAACGATAGACGGGCAGAGCCAGGGACACAAAAGACAACTCCAGAAGAGGGGGTACCGAATTCAACACCATCAGCCGTTGGCTAAAAAGATAATAATGCCCACCCATGATCAATGCGGCCGTGGAAAGCACAACCGCTCCGCCCGCAAACGGGCCAAGACGCAAAAGCGCCCACAACAAGAAAAAACCGACAACCAAGACAGAAAGAAAATCAATCAACAGCGAAGGGAAATTAGGATCGGAAAGAACACGGCCATGGAGAATATTATCTATAATCGTTGCATGCACCTCAACCCCAGGAAAGACCTTGTCGAATGGAGTTACCCGCAAGTCCTCAATGGCGGTTGCGGTGGGGCCGACAAGAACAATCTTGCCCTTGAGCTGTTGAGGCGGAATTTTCTTTTCCAGAATGTCAACGATGGAATAATGGGGAAAGGTATTACCGGGACCGTAATAGTTAATCCGCATCTCACCCCGCTGATTAGTCGGAATTTCGATGGACTTGAGCCCCATCAGCGCCACCTTCTCAACCCCCACCGGGTCAATCCAAATCAGGATAGCGCTCTTCAGATACTTTCTTAGGACCGTAAGCGAGAGGGGAGGAAAGATGTAGTCATCACCATCCTCCCTCTCCACCATATCTCGATACTTAACCAGTAAAGGCACCCTTCGCACCGACCCATCAACATCCGGGTAGAAGTTAAAGTAGCCGGCCCTCTTGGTGGCAGCAGCAATTTTACCAATATTACTCTCAACCGCATAGGCGGTGCGCAAACTCAAATCTCGAAGGTTTGCCCCCGGCTCCTTCTTTATCCCTGAATAACGAGACTTGGCAACTACGCGCAGGTAGTCGGCCATATCAGCTTCGGAGAGATGCTCAAGCCCCTGGCGCGAAAAATGAAAGAAATAACCAAGGACGGCGCGGCGGGAATGCTTTAGGGACTCATAAAAACGCTGGTCGGTATCGACCTCGCTAACGGCCTGATCAAGAGAGGCGAGCACAGAATCATCGACACCAGCACCGTGGGCAAGGGCGCGACGAGCCTGCTGAAGCTGCTCAACGCCGACAACAGTTTCTGGTGATGAAAAAACAATATCAAAACCAAAGACCTTAACATCATAATCGCTAAGGCTATCAGCAAGGTCGGCCATAACATTGCGATGCCAAGGCCAACGGCCAAGCTTGTCAATACTCTTCTCGTCAATGGTGGCGATAACAACCTCATCGCCAGGAGTAATGGGACCACGCAGATTAAAATAGAGATCCTGAACGAACAATTCAAGACGGCTGGTGAAATTAGGCGCAACAAAGGGGAGAATCAAAGCCGCGATGGTGACGACTACAAAAATTGAATATTGATTAAGCTTAATAAAAGACTTCATACAGATCCTGTCGGAACCGGCAAGACCAGACACCACTTGTTAAAACATTGCCGACTACTTCTCTTAATAACGATATGAAAAACCTGCAGACAGATTTAAAATCTCATAATTATATCGATACACCTGCTCATCACGCATGTTGGAGCTAGCCTTGTTGTACTCGGCAATGGCACCGATATTCCAATGTTTATCCAAAGCGTAAACCGCGTTAAGAGTGAGGATATGGGTCCAATCGTTTTCCTCCTCGCTCAGCAACGTACCAGCGACATTTTTAGCCCGCCGATCATAGTAATGAAGCTTACTCAAACCATAGGTCGCAACGTAGGTAATTTTCCGTTCGTCGGCAAGCTTTTGGGTGTAAGAAAGACCAGGCTTGATGGTGAAGGCCAGAGAATCATAGTAGTCAGAATGAAAGGTAATGATCGGGAATGAACCTTCCGCAAGATTTTGATTACTCTGGGTATACGCCACCGAACAATGCAAAGACCCAGTTAGATCATCATTAAAGCGGTAAGATAATTCCTCACCCAGCGTCGCGACATAATCATGTTGCCGGTCACCAGTCCGCCCGCCGGTGGAAGTTTCCACCTGCTTATCGACGAAATTCTTATCAAGGATGGAAATAGAGCTCTTGGCAGCCCAACCCGCACGGATCTTTGCATAAGAGGCCGCAAGCAAGGTGCCATCAAAATCCTTTTCCCGCTCTTCAAAAGGTATGCCGGCCATGGACGCCAAAGAACTAAAATTTGGGTATTTGCGACGATATCGCTGCAAACCGATGGTTAAGAGTTCTTTTCCATCCTTGTCGGAATTGAGGGTATACTCGCCGTTTACCCCCCCCCCAATATCCCGGTAATTATAAAGGCCGTTACCCCAGCTATCGGCTGAGGTTTCCTTCGTCCTCACCTCGGTGTAGAATATTGAAGGACTGATCGTAAACTTAGGCGACCAGACATACCGGAAGGTTGGCGTAACACTATGACTCTGATCTTCGGAGAAAAGTTTAGGCCCTTCATCCTGAGCATAAATCTGTTTTGACTTCCGATAAGAACCGTTGTAGAGGAGCATCACAGCCTTGCTCTGATCGAACTGATAAACCGGTGCCACCACCAAGGAACCATTGCCACCCAAAATTTGCGATGCCCCCATCAAATGGGAATGAGTAAGATAACCAGTGGCCTGAAGGAGCCAATCGAATTTGCCGGGGGTAGCATCGCCACCCTGCGCCTCATCCTTGGCCTGAACGGTATTGGTCGTCACCGCAAGCAACAGACCCAAACACATAATTCCCGTAAGACTTTTCAAAACTGAATAACCTCCCCGACAACATGCATTATTTTTCATATCAGAATGATTCCGTTAGCAAATTTTAATCCCGAAAAACAAACCCAAAACGTTCCTTCCCGATTCAGCATCATGCCTCTCCTTTGCTTAGAGTGGAAAGAGATCAACCAGGAGGCTGATAAGCTTCTGCCGGGGTTTTCCATTCCATACTCGGCAAAGGAACATAAATAATATCGATGGGTTGGTTCAGAAGCCCAAGATCACTGTAATATTCATCGAAATAAATCTCGAGATTATTGCTGCCGATATTAACCCCTCCGGCCATATTGACAAGCAGGGCCTCCCAGATATTACTAATATCAAGAGACTCGTAGCCGGTAATCAAGCCAGTGCTGGAACTATCAAGGGCATTACCAACAACGAAACCATAAAAATCTATACAACCGTAATCGTTATTTTCATCACGGATATAGTAATGGAAGGGAAGATTGGACTCTCCGGAAATGGTTTCAACCAGATAGGTAGAGGCCGAACCCACCGAGCTGTCGTAAGCGAATAGTTTCCCGTTGACTTCTAGGGCTTCAGTCCCGGCAGTAAGAACCTGACGACCAGCTAAGGTTGAATCAAACCCTCTCGACTCAGTGAGACTGTCGCTTCCATGCCGGAAGTTCACGGACATGCTACTCAACTCGTAAGAGGTCGCATTAGCGACAGATCTCTCACTACCCACCTCCTGGGTGGTGAGATAGTCACTCCACGGCAAGGTGAGGATATCACTACCGGCAGGAACCACAGAGGTGAAACGAGTCCGCCAATCCATTACCGTCAAACCAGCAAACTCATCGGCGCCGGCAGCACGCAGATTAACATCCACAACCTGGATTGTATTAGGATCAGGCCTGAATAGATACTGCTGGACACGGAGCCAATTACCGTGGGCATCCTTCAACACCCTACCCGCCTTGGCGTCGGCAATTTCGGCCAACGCCGCATCACGCTTCCGGATGGAGCCGTAGTCAAGAACATTGTTCACGGTATACCAAAGTTCGTTACGACTACTCCATTCACCATTGGCGAACATTTCATCACCATGGTCGCGAACCGTCGCCAATGCTTCACGGTTGACAACATCTTCCTCAACCTGCACCGCATAAGCAAGAAGTTCACTTGAATCAATGGCTTCATACAATTCCTGATTGATGTAATCACCAACTTGGAGACCGTAAGCATATTGACTGGGCAGAAAACCAGCGGCAATTTCATCGGCACCGGCAAGATTAGCTCCTTGCCGTAACGCATAGGCTTCATCCAAATTGGCAGGTTCGACCAGTTGAGCCGAAGAAAACGGGGTCATGGTATAACCAACTGCACCGTTCAGCAAATATGGTTCAAAAAGTACGGCGGTATAGTCAAGATCAAAATCATAGACATAATCACTATCCCCGTCATTATAGAAACCCTCAAAAATCGCCGCACCGGGATCACCGACAAAAGGCTGACTTGGCGAGTAATCAGAAATATCGATATAAGAAGTTGGCGGCGCCACTCCCTCGCTGTCTGCGCCAGGAGAAATTCCGACTAAGAGACTAAACCAATCATCTTCCGATTCATTAAGACCGTCATAAAGGAACGCAATCTCTCCTCCAGAAAAGAGGGTTAGAGAAAAACTGCTTTCCGTGGCATTGCTATCGCCATAGTGAGGTAAACGTACCCATTGTGCCCGCCACTTATTGTTATCCTCACTTGTTTCAATGAAAACTTCGCCACCGTAACGTGGATCAAGGTCAGTTCCGAAGGGAGCGATGGTTGCATAATTATTATCAAGCAATTGGTTCCAACGTTCATCAATTTGACCGGTGGTTTCATCTCTATATTCTTCGTATAACCAGTACTCCCACAGCGAACTATACTCAGTTGTTTCTGTGGAGTTAGTTAACGCTATCCAACCATTTGAAGTGACGTATAGATCATCATAGGTATTACCGTAAAAGGGAAAGATAAATCCTATTGGGTGACGCGAGTAATCATCATCACTAAAGTTCATCTCCTCACCTAGACCACCGAAAGAGCCATTGACCGCAGAACCAAAATAGGAATTCCAGTCGTCATTAGCTAAAGCAGCAAGATTATAGCCAGCTTCTTGATAAACCTTCTCCTTAGCAGAGAGAATCATGGAACTTTCGATCCCCAATGCGTTTAGCTCAGTACTAAGATCTTCCTGGAAACTCGCTGCAAATTCGCTTATATCTATTGAAGAAGCGAGCCAACGAGTTGCATCCTGAGGGTAAGCATCACCGTTATCACCCACCCCATCACCATCGCTGTCTGCCCATTCCAACGGATCAAAAGGAAAAACATCTATATTATTTGAATAACTATCACCGTCAGAATCCAAATCACCAGGATTAACCTCTGGCCGATAAACCTCTGGCGGTTCGTCCACTGGCGGTTCATCCACTGGCGGTTCGTCCTCTGGCGGTTCATCGTTGGGGCCAGCAATCGTCGGGACCAATCCGCCTCCTGACAACAATTCATCAACTTCTCTAGAGTCAACACTACCATTATTATCAATGACCACCGGGTTAACCATGGTGGTTGGTTGCACCGCCGCATCAATATCAACTTGCGTCAATTCCAACTGTTCAAGGGCGCCATCGGCACCAACAGACCCTCCAGCGTTTGCCCCAACCAAAATTTCACCACCTTCGCCAGAGGAGTCACCGGATCCACCGACGTCGGCACCTTGCCCTTCATCGCCTCCAGACTCATCGCTCTGTTCACCCTCACCCTCTTGCCCCTCAGCTTGATGATCGGACTGACCACTTGCCCTCTCCCTGACCTTCGGCAGCGGCTTCATGGACACGAGGCCCTCTAAAGTGATAACCTTGGTATGCCCCTTGCGATCGACATCAACTAAAAATTCAGTGCCACGAACACCGATTACAGCAGTGGGGGTATGTATTTCAAAATTGGTTTTGACACTGGAAATCTTGGCAGCCTTAACCCGTAACTTGCCCCGGACAAGATTTATAACCGTCTGCCGCGATTTACTTTGCGGGTCGTATAACATCTCATTAATCAGGACAAGACTCTCTTCACCAAGAGTCAACACCGACATGTCATCAAAACGCAAGACAACCCGAGAATCCTCATCCGTTTCAATTTTATCTTTGAAGAGAACAGGAACCGCGCTGGACACATCAACAGTTTCGTTGCTCGTAAAACGGGTGGCCCGCACCAAACCCTCAAAACTAGTAAAAATACCTATATCATTAGGATTAACAATTCCCTTTTCTTTAAGAAAATATTTACGTTCCATATCTGAAGCAAGTGGCGCTTCACTCAAAAATGAATATGTGATATTAATGAAGTCTTTACGAGTAAGAGGAGTATCCGCCTCTGCCGTGGATCCAATAATAATTCCACGTGACTCGAGACGACTGACAACAAAATTATAGAGCTGCTGTAAGTCAAACGAGGTTGCATCTGGAGGCAACAAAGAACTTCCAGGTATCTTCTCTGCAAGCTTCTGAATGTATTGCCCCTGGGTAATACTCTCCACTGAGTTATCCGCTACTACAGAATCAGGACAAAATCCCCAAAAGCCAAATAACAAAAATACAATCGCACAAACATTTCGCCGCGACAAAATAGATCTTTTCATTCTTGAATATTCCATTCTCTCCCTCCAGAAAAAATGACAACCAAGGCAAGCAGCAAATTCCCCAACGATGCTAAGCCCGGACTTTAACAACTGGCAAAAGGTGTTCATCGAA
>JAQYVW010000034.1 GCA_030145325.1 Desulfurivibrionaceae bacterium | reverse complement strand
CTCGCCCGTATTTATAATGAGCGGCAAGTTCGTTTTGTCCTCCGCCACTCTGTTGAGGAGGATGGCGTCTGGCGGAGCCATGACCTTTTTGACCTGGGCGACAACCCGGCCGCTTTTATCATTTACCCTGGTGGTAACAGTTTTTACCTGAGCGAAGAGGTGGAGGATGCCTTGCGGCTTCTGGGGGTTATTCCTGGCGATGACGAGTTAGAAAACCTGATGCTGCCCTTTGTTGATCCGCAAATCAGGTACAAGGTTGAACCTTATATGTTCCGCGCTGCCCACAGGAGCCGCCATATTGTTTCGCCTGCCGATGATGAAGCATATAAAAAGCTACATATCTTTGACAAAAGGCGGCTCTACTATCTGCGCTACGGCAATGTCAATCAGAGTAATATCTTCGCACTGCCAGCCAAACTTTTCCGCCCCCTGTTCAATAAAAGCCGTGACGAACTGGAACAGAACCTGTTGGCCGAGGAAAGGGTGCTGGGGGCCGAGATGATCAAGGAGTATCTCTATGTCTCCTTTGATTTGCAGCGGTTCTTCACCGAACTGATCGCTCGCTCCATGCCCCAGGGGCTTGACGCCGACAAGATGGATGAACTCTTTCTGGCTGAGATATGTAAATTAAACGATGATGGTGATTTCTGGAGAGGATTTAGCCGGAGGGACGCCTTGCCTGATTACCTGGCGCGCTACGTCTGGCAATATTTTGATTCTGATTTTGACCCCGGCGGCCCCTGGAATGAATATGCCCGCCAGTTCATGAACAGTCGGCGGCAGTTCAACTGGCCGGAAAGACCGGCCCAGGTAGCATCGGAAAGAGCGGCGGAGTTGTTCGAGACCGATCCCGCCATCCTTAAAAGTTTAAGCAAACGTGAACTCACCAAACTCTTTCGGCAAAAAGCCCATGCGCATCATCCCGACAAGGGCGGCGAGCATGACTCTTTTGTTGAACTGGTCTCTGCCTATAATGATCTACTGAGGGGTAAGAAGTAGTGGGCAGATTTCGCCCAGAAATCCCTCCCCCGCCTCCAGCAAAAAAGAACCTGATCATGGGATTATCGCTTTGTCTTTGCCCCCTCCATCCACACTGTAGGCAAACATGGGGATGTAGATCAGGGTGAGGATCGTACCGATGAGCAAGCCGCCAATGGCCACATCAGCCAATGGTGACAAACGCTCCAGCCCCACCGCCCATTCAAAGGCAATGGGGATCATCCCGGCGATGGTGCCGAAGGCGGTCATAAATACTGGCCGAAACCTGACTCGCACCGTTTCCAGGGCTGCTTCGAAAGGGCCTTCCTTCTTGCGGTATTCCTGATAGAAATCAATAAGCAGTACCGAGTTTTTGATGATGATCCCAAACAGGAGCATGATCCCCACCAGACTGGGCATGCAGCTTGGCTTATTAAAGATGAGCATCCCCCAGGAAGCGCCAATCATCGCCAAAGGCAGCACCAGCACCATCACCACTGACAACCGCACTGATTTATAGATGGCGATGAGGCACATCAGAAGCAAGACCACCCCGATGCCGATGGATTTGATCATCCGCCGGAAGCTATCCTTCATCTGGTGAATGTCGCCCTGCTGACTGATCTCCACCCCTTTGATGTCGGCATCTTGCAAGGCTTGCTCGGTGTCGGCGGTGAGGGTGGAGATGGCCCGTTTGCTGCGGTAGCCGGAGACATCAACGGAATAGAGCATCTGGTTACGTTGGATCTTGTTGGCGGTGAAGCGGTAGTTGATCTTGGCCAGGGCTTCCAACGGCACTGGCCCCTTGGGGGTCTGGATCGGGATCAACCGCAACCCCTGCAGATTGCCGGCAAATTTATTGTCGAAATAGAGGCGGACGAACTGGGTTTGCATGGATACCAGATTACCGCTCAGAGCCACCGGAATCCCAGCCAAGGGAAGCTGGGCCGCGATCTTCACCGGGGTCATGCCGTAAGCCAGGGCGCGGTTGGTATCGATCTGGAGCTCTGCCTCGGTGAAATCATTATCCCAACTGGTGTTCACCGAACTTAGCCCCTTCACTGTCCCCATGGCCGTGGCCGCCTTTTGGGCCGCTGCCGGGAGGAGATGATAATCCTCGGCATACAAACGAGTATTCACCGGCGCCTTGATACTGGCCATGGGGGTGGCGCCAAAATCGTAGACATCCACATCCTTGACGTTTTTCAAGCCGGTGAGCTGCTGGCGGATCTCATCTTCAATCTGCCAAATACTCTCTTGGCGTTCAAAACGGTTCACGCAGTTAATGGTCATCATCGCCTCGGTGGGCAATGATCCTGAACCCATTGACAAAACACCCGGTTCCGAACCAAAAGTCACCGAACTCATCACCACCTCGGGTCGCTGGTGGAGCCAGCTCAGAAAGGGCTTGAGCCGTTTTTCCGCCGCATCCACCGTCTCATTGGCAGAAAATTTCACATGGGCCTTGATGATGCCGGTATCCATGGGCGGCATCAGGTCGCGACCGATCACCGGCATGATATTCTTAACGCTCAAGAGCAGGAGCATCACCACCCCCATGGTCATCAGCACCCGTCTAAACACCGACCACCGCTTATGGGCAGAGAAATGGAGGATAGAGAGATACGGCCCCACCAGTCGCCCAAAGGTGTTCTGATAAAACTGCTCAAGCCAGACCTCTACCCTGTTCTTGCTGGTACCGTTGCGATAGAGAAAGAATGAGATACTGGGGATAAAGGTGATGGAGAGGAAATAGGAAACCAGCAGGGCGATGATCAGGGTGGAGATCAGGGGGCGGAAGATCTGCTGGGGGAAATCACCGGCAAAGAGGAAGGGGGCCATGATGGCGATGGTGGCCACGGTACCGGCAAAGACCGGCGCAATAACCTCTTTGGTGCCTTGGATAATAGCGGTGGAGAGGTCCTCTTTCAGTTCACTGAGGTGGCGTTCGATATTTTCCAGCACCACCACCGCGTCATCCACCAGCATCCCTAAGGCCAGAATGATGGCGGTGTAAACGACAATATTGAGCCCCCCGCCGGTAAGCCAGATCACAGCAATGGTGGCAAAAAAGACCATGGGGATGGAAGCCAGCGCCGCCAGAACCGCCCTGAAGTTGCCCAGGAAAAGCAAGATCACCAGCAGGGTAAAAATAATCGCGTCCCGCAGGGCTTCCAACATATTGGTGTTAGCGGTCTCGATAAGGATGCGCTGGGTATCGGCCAGTTGAAAACTGATCTTGGGATAACGTTGTTTCAGCTTCTCGATCTCCAGCCGCCCCGCCTTGCTGGTTGAGAGCACCGAGCCGCCCGGCGCGCGCTGGATGGCAACGGCGATGGCCGGTTTGCCATTACCCAGATAACCGGAAAATCGTTTCTGGTGGCCCCAGTTGACGGAAGCAATATCGCCCAGTTTGACATTGGGTGCCACCGGCAGCATCCGTAAGCTTTCCATGCGGTCGCGTTCACCATAGAAGGTGATGGTATAGAAAGAGTCCTTGCCCTTGGCAAAGCCCATGGGCACATCCCGATCAAGACTGCGGATGGTTCCAGCCAGACTATCCAAAGTGATCCCGTGGGCCTTGGCAGCAAAGGGATCAACATTAATATTGATGGCGCTCTGGTAACCGCCGAAGACCTCAACATTGCCCACCTCCTTGTTGCGAAGCAGGGCCGGTTTTATATCGCTCTCAACGATCTTTCTGATCGCGTCGATGCTCATCTCGTTGTTGGCTGGCGACAGGGCAAAGACATCGGCGGGGAGGACAAAAGAACCGGCGGTATAAATAGATGGATTAACCCCGGATGGCAACTTGCCGCGCAACTTGTTAATGGCGTTATTAACGTCCAGGGCGGCGGGATCGAGCCCCTTCCGGTACTCAAACTCGGCGGTGACAATGGACATCCCGGCAATATTGGTGGAACTTACCTGCCGGATCAGGGCCAGGGAGGAAATCTCCTGCTCAATGGGTTTGGAGACACTGGCCGCCACCACGTTGGGAGTAGCGCCCGGAACCTGAGTCATGACAATGACCGTGGGTCGCTCGGAATCTGGAAAGAGATTCTTGGGCATGGTGATCAGGCCATAGATGCCCATGACAAAGAAAGCGGCAATGATGCTGTAGAGCAGGTATGGCCGTTTATGAAAAAAATCGAACATGATCTGCTCCCCTACCCTTTATGTTCCGGCTGTGAACCGCCGTCATTGGCATCCACCACCACCCCGGTAGAGACCCGCAGGAGGATATCCGGCTTGGCAACAATAATCCGGCGCCCCGCAAGATCGGTAGCCACCACCACCCCTTCACTACCCCGAGCTTTGATGGTCACCGGTATCTTTTCAGCCTGATTGTCGCCATAGGTGAAAACAAATGATTTCCCGTTGATACTCAAAATGCCATCCATGGGCACCAGCACATCGGGGGCATCGTAGATCACCACCTGGATCGTGACAAATTGCCCTTCCACCACTCCGCTCTGCTCTGGGAGTTGAGCCAAGTACTGAACAAGACCGGTGGCACTGGCCTGATTCTTTGCGGCCAGGGGAATTCTTTTACCCTGAAAGATGATCTCTTGAGGCTGGACACTGTCCGGCAGAGAGATATTGAGGTACAGGCCACCGTTGGCGGCGATGCGAAACAAGGGTTTACCCGGCATGGCCAAATCACCCACCATCACCAGTCGTTTGCTTAAGGTGCCGCTGATGGGAGCGGTAATCTTGGCATAACTGAGCTGGGCCTTAATCGCCAAGATGTTCTGCTGCAACGCCTCCTGTTCTTTTGCCATGGTGGCCAGACCATTTTTCGCAGCGGAGAGTTTTGCTGACAGACTGGCGAGCTCTGCCTCCTCCCGGCGAAATTCCTCAATTGAAGCACCCTTTACCTGGAGCAGCTGATCCGTGCGACGATGATGTTCATGGGCGACAACAAGGGCCAACTCCAGGGCCTTAATATTCTCCTGACCGGCATCAATCCGAAAGCCGACGCCTTCGCTTTTCAGCTGCAAAGATTGCCTTTTAGCGAGCAGCTCCCGGCTATCGATCTGGGCCAATTCTTCGCCCTTTTTGACTAAATCGCCTTCCTTTTTATAGACCTTGAGCAGCCGCCCACTCACCTTGGAGGCCAAGGTGGTGGAGAGATCCGAAGCCACCAAGCCCATGGCGGGCAGGGTAAGTACAACCCCACCCTTGACTAGGTTTACGGTATCCACCACCACCGGCAAAACCGCCGCCGGTTTGGCATGGGCAAGTTGCGCTTTTCTGGTCTTGAGCAGGGCAACAGCAGCTACCAGCACCACCACCACCATAATCACCGGGATAAATTTCTTCATTTCACTATTCCTTTTAAATCCGTTCCGAACAGAACCGCTTGTTTGGCGGCGATCTGCCAACGTTGATCGCGTGCCTTATAAACCGCAGCCCGAGAAGCAAGGAGCTGAAATTCATGGCGCAGATATTCTTCGCTGGTCATTCGCCCGGACTCATAAGCCACCCTGGCAATGACCAGCAGTTGTTCACTATTGGCCGCCGCTTTTTTAGCAAGAAGAAGAGATTGCTCAACCACCGGGATTTTCTGGTCCAGATTGACGGCCAAAGCCTGTAGTTCAATGGCTGCAGCGGCCAGCTTTTTACGGGTCTTTTTAAGCTGCATCCGGGCCAGCCGTTCATCAACCCCCAAACTCTGGTCAAAGAGGGGAACCTTGAGAACCAAACCAGCAAAATTATAGGTGCGGGAGATTTGCTCCTCGGTGTTATAGGCCTCGCCATGGTTACCGGACACCGTGCCATAGAGAGAGAGAGCCGGATAACGTACCCAGCGGCGACGGGCTACTTCCTTCTCCGCCGCCGCCACATCCTTTTTATCCTTCTCCGTGGCGATGAATGGGCCGGTGGATATCTTGCCCACCATCTGCATGGGCACCGGCGAGGCAACAGTGAGGCCGGTTAATTTATACAGATCGCGCTGGACATCAAGAATTCTTGCGGTCAGCTCATTTTGCTGCTGCTGAAGAGCAAGAAGAGAATTGTCGATTTTCATCAACTCGCCTGCAGCGGTGCGCCCATTTTTAACCTTGAGAGCGATATCCGCGCGGGTCTTATGCAATGATTTCAGTCGCGCCTTAACCGCAAGATCCAAATGGCGTAGATACCCGAAACCGCTATCCAGAGAGACAACTGCTGCCTGGCCACTGACCAGATTGATTTTTCTAGCCAGCTCCGCCTTCTCGGTTAACAACTGCATCTTTTCCCGCAGAAGGTAGACCTGGCGGACATAAACCGGCATTTCAAAATGGATGCCGTAGCGTAAAATATTGTGGGAAAAAGGAATGGAATCGCCAGCCGGGATATTCACCTCCGTGGGCGACATGGGGCGCAGATTGGTGGGGGAGTTATAGGTTTCCGCCCGCCCGAACAGATCAATCTTTGGATAAAGTGCCGCAGTGGCACCACTTGCCCGAGCACGGCTTTCCTCCACCGCAATTTCGCTTAAATCCATCCCCGGCTGGCTGGCCGCTGCCGTAAGCAAGGTGGTGATATCAACTGCCCGAGCCGGGCTAGCCGGTAATAAAAATAAACTTAGGGCAATTAGGGATAATAATTGCTTCATCTTCTCTCCATTTCCTTATGTTTTTCACCCAAGGGGCATCGGCCAAAATGTTAGCAGGCTAACTAATAAGGTAAAAAAAATCTACCCGCCCAAATTCAACCGCACCCTCTCCAGGACGTTTTTTACCCCTTCGATATCAGCAGCCGGAACACCTTTATAAGCCTCAGCCAGCAATTCCCGCCCCGCCGTTGACACCTGCTTCCAAACCAGGGTTGCTTCCTTAGTAAGCTCAAGCCGTTTCACCCGGCCATCTTCAAGATCCGCTATTCTTGCCACCCAGCCATCGCGCTCCATGCGGTCAACAAGTCGAACCGCAGTGGCCGGAGTAATGGCCAGCCGGTCAGCAAGTTCTGATTGAGACAACGGCCCCAAGGCGACAAGATGCGCTAAAGCACGGAATTGAGCCTGGCTCACTCCCGTACCTTTTAGTTTACCCTCAAGAGCACTAACAAACGCCTTCAGAGTAAGATTGCAGTGAAAGCCAAGGCTTTCGTATGGATCAAAACTTGGCATCTTTAGCCAACCCTCCTGGAATTTACTTAGCAGGCTAACTAATCTCAAGAAAACTGTCAAGGATAGTTTGGATGGAGACACTGACGAGTCAGATAGGGACAAAAAAAACAGGTAGGAATTGATTTTAACGTAAGAATAAAAAAATCCAACAACCATGACTAGTTGTTGGATTTAAAAATTTTGCTTGGTGCCCCCGGTAGGATTCGAACCTACGACTCCAGGATTAGGAATCCTGTGCTCTATCCCCTGAGCTACGAAGGCAGAATCTTTGTATCTCTTGGTACAGTGGCGATTTCTATCATATCGAAGGGGAAAAGGCAAGTTCGGAATTCAACCGAAAGATTCGCTTTCAGCCTATTTTTTCAGGACAGTTTTAGAATAGTTAGATGCTTTATCAACACCATGTTTTTCGGCACATAATCTCACCCCAGGAGTAGCTAAAAAGACCTATTCACTACCAAATATCACCGGCAGAACTTATAAAAATAACCGCCGGATATTTCGCTGGACCATTGACGCTTTTTCTTTGGCATGATACCAATACAATGTCTTAAAATTGTTGATTATTCCTTTGATAACTCTACCACTGAGGCTTTGCCGAGCCATGAAGTTTATCCACGCCGCTGATATCCATCTCGACAGCCCGCTTAAAGGCCTGGAAACTTACGATGATGCTCCTGTGGATGAAATTCGGGGGGCAACAAGAAGAGCCTTCGATAATCTTATTGAATCAGCCATTGCTGAAGAGGTAGACTTCGTCCTTATTGCTGGAGACCTCTACGACGGCGACTGGAAAGACTATCGTACTGGCCTTTTTTTTGTCGACCGAATTGGCCGCCTTGACAAAGCAGGTATACCGGTATTTATAGTTTCAGGTAACCACGATGCAGCAAGTCAGACTACCAAGACTATGCCCCTACCTGAAAACGTCACCCTCTTCTCCACCCGCAAACCATCATCTAAACAACTTAAAGAATTGGGTGTCGTTATTCACGGCCAAAGTTATGCCTCCCGTGCCGTTACCGACAACCTTGCCGTAAATTTTCCACCTCGGAAAACGGATTATTTTAACATTGGCCTCCTACACACCTCTCTTTCTGGCAAGGAGGGCGTCCACAAACCCTATGCCCCCTGCTCAGTTGAGGATCTTCAGACCAAGGGATATGACTACTGGGGACTGGGGCATGTCCACAAAAGGGAAGTAATTCTCCAAGATCCATGGATCGTTTTTCCGGGGAATATCCAAGGTCGCCATATCCGTGAAAACGGAGCAAAGGGAGCCTCACTGGTTGTGGTCGAAGATAACCGCGTCATCGAGATTAAACATCTGGAGCTTGACGTGTTGCGTTGGACGAACTGTGTTGTTGATCTTTCTTCCTGCGAAACAACCGACAGTGTTTATGAACATGTCCGCATGGCTCTGGAGGAAGAACGCGACCTTGCAAACAATAGAACCGTAGCCATTCGCCTACAACTTGAGGGTCGTTGTCCGACGCATGCCCAGCTTATGGATCGTATTGAACAGTGGACTGAAGAGTTCCGCGGCCTTGCCGCTGGACTTGGCAACGTCTGGCTTGAGAAGGTGTTGTTCAGAACTCAGCGGACGATCCCCATTGAAGAGATTGTCGCAGATAACACACCCATGATAGGTCTGTTGCAGTCCATTCAAACCATGAACCTCGACAATGAACAGATCCTAGCCATGGTGCCAGAACTAAGTACCCTGAAAAATAAGTTGCCTTCACACCTCTTTGATGAAGATGAATCCATGTTACCGGCCGACCAGGAGTCTCTGCTGGAATTACGCGAGGAAGTCCGAGAGTTGCTGATTGCCAAGCTTGTTGAACATGGTGGGAATACATGAAAATAAAACGATTTGAGTTAAAGGCCTTTGGCCCCTTTACCAATCACCCTCCCCTTGAATTTGACGATTCAGACGGGCCTGGTTTACATATCGTATTCGGGCACAATGAGGCAGGGAAAAGCAGCTCTCTTCGAGCACTCAAGGCCTTTTTATACGGCTTCCCGGAACAGACCCCTGACAACTTCTTGCACGCTAATAAACAGTTACTTGTCGGCGGCTGTCTGCTGGACGCTGAAGGACGAGAGTTGAATTTTCAGCGTAGGAAAAAACGGAAATCCGATATTCTTGATTGCGAGGGGAACCCCATTGACCCAGCAATCCTCGCCTCCTTCCTTCACAATACAGAGTCAGGAATTTTTGAATCCCTGTATGGCGTTGATCATGAAAAACTCATCCAAGGCGGAGAAGACATCCTCGCCCAAAAGGGTGAGGTGGGGCAGGCCCTGTTCGCGGCCGGAGCCGGAATGTCTTCCCTGCGTAAAATACTCGACGACCTGGACACTGCGGCAGAGTCCCTTTTTAAAGCACGAGGTACCAAGCAGCGAATTAATATAGCCGTGGCAGAGTACAATACGCTGGAAAAGAAAAAAAAGAAGGTCAGTCTTTCCAGCAAAGAGTGGAAAGAACACCGAAAACTTCTTGCCACCACCGAACAGGAACGCGACCAGCTTGAAAAGGAACTTGTCCTTCAGGAACGGCATCGTCGACAGCTTGAACGGCTGAAACGGTCGATTCCACACCTGTCGGCGCAACGACTTTATCAACAACGGTTAAAGATCTTGGCTAATGCGGTTCTTCTTCCTGAAGGTTTCGCTCAGCAACGACGTGATATCGAACAACGACAGATCGACATTACCCTGCGGCTTAAAAAGTGTCGCACACGTCTAACAGACCTTAACAAAAAACAGCAGGCAATATCGTTAGATGTCTCTCTCCTTGATCACGCTGATACCATTGTGACTCTACAAGAGAGTCTAGGCAAATACCGTAAAGACAGACAGGATAGCCTGCAACGGGAAGGAAGCCGAACCAGTCTGAAATCAGAAGCAGCAACTTTGCTGAAACAAGTTCGGGCAGATTTGTCCTTAGGTGAGATTGAGACTCTGCGACCGCTCCTACTACGGAAACGCACTTTGCAGAGCTTGACCAGTCGACACGAATCTCTCGTTGGAAGGCTCAAGGCAACAACCAAACAGCGCCTTGATGCAGAGCAGGAGCTTGAGAGGCTCAAGAGAACTCTGTCACAACTACCTGCCTCCATCGACAGCCGAAGCATAAACCAATCAATCAAAACAGCTGCCAGGGTCGGCGATATCGACAAAGACATCAATACCAGAGAAAGAGAAATCGACACTGCCCGCAAAGAATGCCAGTCAACTCTCAAACGCATTGGCCTATGGTTTGGAGAACTCCAAGAGCTTATTAACTTGGCTCTTCCTCTCGAAGAAAGGTTGAAGAGCTTTGAGTTGAAATTCACTAAGCAGGAAGAAACCGGCCAGCGGATTGACAAACAACAAGAAGAAACCAAAAAAAGACAACGTCAAGTTGATTCAGAAATAAGACGTATTGACTATGTTGGCGAAGTAGCCACCGAAGAAGAATTGCAACTGAGTCGGCGACAACGTGATAAGGGCTGGCAGTTGCTATGCCGCCAATGGCTAGACGGAGAAGATATAACCGAGGAGGCCCGCCAATATGGCAACGGACTTAACCTACCGGAGGTATATGAAAAAAATATATTAAAAGTTGATGACTTAGCTGACCGATTGCGGAGGGAAGCTGAGCGAGTTGCTGGCTATGCGGCCTTACGGGCTCAAGCTGAGGAAGCAAATATTGAACTAGCCCAACTTGACGAAGAGAAAAAAACTCTCCTTAGCACAAACATTGAACTTGCCAAGCAGTGGCAGGAACTATGGCAAGGGTACTCCATTACCCCTCTTCCACCACGAGAGATGCATTTCTGGCTAAACGAAGTCGACAAACTCCGTTTCAAGGCCACGGCTATTGACGCCCGTCAACATGAAGTTGAAGAGAAAAAAACGCAGCGGCTTACACTTATCCAGTTATTAAAGAAGGAGTTACAAAAGATTGGAGAGACACCCAACTCTGTTGGTAAAGAATTGGCCCCTCTTTTTACCTTCACTGAAACAGCGATGGAAAGGATAGAAAAAAATCAAAGCATACGAGACAGAACCGAAGAGAAAATCACCGACTTGACCACCAAGATCGAAAACGCCACAGAACAGCAGGCAGAAGCCGAGAAAGAATTACAGGAATGGCAAGACCAATGGCAAAAAGCACTTACCGAACTCATCCGTAACGAGATACCCACTCCCTCCGAAGCTTTGGACGCGCTTGATGTACTACATGGCTGCTTTCTTAAACTAAAGGAAGCGGAAGATTATCAGAAACGTATTAAGGGCATTGCGCGGGACATCGCAACTTACGAAGAGGACATCGCAACCCTGCTAAGAAAAGTCGATCCCGAACTGCTGACAAAACGCCCGGAAGAAACAGTACCGCTGATGCGCACCCGTTTGGACAACGCCCGCCGCAACAAAACATTGCTGGATCAACACAACGAGGAAATCAGTACACTAAACGATGAGGTTCAGGAAGGAGAGATTGAGCTCACTCAAAATCAGAAACAAATGAACCATCTTCTCGAAACAGCCAAATGTAACAAAGTTGACGAACTGGACACGGTCATTCGAAACTCAAAGGAAATACAAAAGGATCTCGACCACCTAGCTGAAACAGAAACCAACCTAACCTTGGCAGCGGAAGGTATTCCCCTTGCAGAACTCGCCCAACTGGCCGAAAACGTTGACCCAGACGATCTCCCCGAGCAGATACGTAGCATCAGTAAGGAAATCGAAGAAAAACTACAGCCGGAAATCAAACGCCTTTCGGAGGTCAGCGGCGCGGTCAGCAAAGAATTACAACTGATGGAAGGTGGAGATGATGCCAGCAAAACAGCGGAGGAAGTTGAACAGATAGGAGCAACAATCAAGCGTCTTGCCAATCAATACATGCGACTGAAGCTGGCAGCCAAGATCCTTCACCAAGAGATTGAACGCTATCGCAACGAGAATCAAGATCCGGTGTTACGTATCGCCTCAGGCTATTTTTCATCCCTGACCCTTGGTTCCTTTTCAGACCTAAGGACTGATGTGGGAGACAAGGATGAACCTATTCTCGTCGGCCTACGACCTGATAATTCACGAATAACTGTGGAGGGAATGAGCTCCGGCACCCGTGATCAATTGTACCTCGCTCTTCGTTTCGCCACTCTGGAATGGAGACTGCAATCGAGTGAACCCATGCCGTTCATTGTCGATGACATTCTGATCAACTTCGATGATGAACGAACCAAGGCGACCATCGACATCTTGGCGCACTTAGCGAAAAAAACCCAGGTTATCCTTTTCACCCATCACCAACGAGTGGTCGATGATGCACGCCGTATCGCTTCAGAAGCCCCCATTCACATTTACGAGCTTAATAAAGAAGAAACAAAGCCTGCCAATATTGCCCAGTAGCTTCCTACTCCTTCTCCCGCCGAATTACCGCTCCCAGTTTGGTCAACTTCACTTCCAAATTCTCATAACCCCGATCAAGATGATAGACCCGGGAGATCTCGGTGGTGCCCTGGGCAGCCAATGCTGCCACCACCAATGAGGCGCTGGCCCGAAGGTCGGTGGCCATTACCGGGGCGCCAGTGAGTTTGCCAGTGCCGGAGACGATGGCGCTATGGCCATCAATGCGGATATCGGCTCCCATCCGTTGGAGCTCGGCCACATGCATGAATCGATTCTCGAAGATGGTTTCATTGATAACGCTTAAGCCATTACTGAGTGTCATCAGGGCCATGATCTGCGCTTGCAGGTCGGTGGCAAAGCCGGGGTACGGCATGGTGGTGATATCTACGCTGCGCAGAGGGCCGTCTCGCCTTACACGAATGGAGTCCTTGCCCTCTTCTATTTTTAAGCCAACTTTGCGCAGTTTATCCAGCAAAGCCGGGAGATGGCCGGGGTTGCAGTTGGTAACGGTGACGTCACCGCCGGCGGCGCCAACTGCTATCAGGTAGGTGCCAGCCTCAATGCGGTCGGGGATAACCTCAATCTCCACCGCTTGGAGCTTTTTAGCGCCGTGAATGGTCAACTGATCGCTGCCCCTGCCCTCAATGGTTGCCCCCATCCCCACCAACATATCCACCAGGTTGCCGATTTCCGGCTCTCGGGCGGCGTTCTTGATCACCGTCACCCCTTGGGCAAGTGAAGCGGCCATGAGGATATTTTCGGTGGCGGTTACCGAGGGGATATCAAAATAAACCGTGCCCCCCTGCAACCTGCCCTCAACCCTGGCTTCGACATAACCATGTTCCAGAACGATTTCAGCGCCAAGATTCTTCAACGCCTGGAGATGAAAATCAATGGGCCTGGCACCGATGGCACAACCGCCCGGCAAAGAGACCCGGGCCTGGCCCATGCGGGCCACCAACGGTCCTAAAACCAGTACCGAGGCGCGCATGGTCTTAACCAGATCATACGATGCCTCGCAGTTGCTGAGGTTTGTCGAGTTAATCCGTAAGGTGGAACCATCGCGTTGCCATTCAACCCCAAAGGTTTCCAGCAAGGTCATGATGGTGCGGGTGTCACGGAGATCGGGCACGTTGTTAAGGGTATGCCAACCAGGAGCAAGGAGAGTGGCGGCAATTAACGGCAAGGCGGCATTCTTGGCTCCACTAACCCGAACCTCGCCGTGGAGAGGGTGACCACCTTCAACAATTATTTTATCCATATCGTCTCGAAATCTCTTATATTTGATATTGATGAGCGAAGTAATGAGAACATTAAGGAGCACACCGTTGCGCCTGCACAATTCTCGGCAAGCCAGCATAATCATCATGAACAGCAAGGGAAGAAAAACCACCAGCCCGGCGCAACCGTTCCAGACAATATGCGCCCTGATCAGCGCCGATCTCCATGAAAAACCAGCCCCCGTCCTTCAACACCTGGCCTAGATTGCTGATAATCACATCAATATCACAAGTGCCATCGGGGCCACCAAACAGAGCCTGTGGCGGTTCATGAAGGCGCACTTCCGGTTGCAAGGTTTCCCGTATCTTACCAGCTACATAGGGCGGGTTAGTGACCACCAGATCAAAGCACGGAGCCTTGACTATACCACCATACCAATCCGAGTTGATAAAACGAACCCGATCCATAACCTGATGGCGTTTGGCATTGCGGCTGGCCACAGTCAAGGCGGCAAAGGATCGATCAAGACTATAGACCATCGCGCCAGGCAACTCAAGGGCCAGAACAATGGGAATAACCCCACTGCCGCTGCCCAGTTCAAGAACCATTTGCGGAGATGGTTGCGCAAGATCACGCACGGTGGTGAGCACGGTTTCTAACAACTGCTCGGTTTCCGGGCGTGGGATCAGGACATCAGGGGAAACATAAAAGGGGAGCGACCAGAATTCCTCTTCACCCAGAAGATAAGCAAGGGGTTCGTGGGCAAGTCGTCGCTGGAGAAGCGCTTCAAATTGAGTGACAAAAGAGGAAGAGAGCTCTCGTTCCTGGTCAAGAAAGAGTTGCGCCCGACTGCAATTCAACAGATGGCAGAGCAGAAACGATGCTTCAAGATCGCTGTTGCTAATTTCGACGCTGGTAAGACGTTGCAGCGCAGATTGATAAAGCTCGCGAACCTTCATGGGCGGCCTGGCCTGTTTGGGGAGCTATGGGCGAAGTGGACTGGCAGGCGATTAATTGGTGTTTTTAAGCGCCTCGGCTTGATAATGGGCGCTCAGTGGATCAACAAGATCATTGAGCTTACCTATCATGATATCGTCTAGCTTATACAGGGTCAGATTGATTCGGTGGTCGGTGACCCGCCCTTGCGGGAAGTTGTAAGTACGAATCCTCTCACTGCGGTCTCCGGTGCCGACCTGACTTTTACGATCAGCCGAGATCTTGTCATGTTGAGCCTGCTGCTTGCTGTCAAGAATCCGCGACATCAAAACGGTTATAGCCTTGGCCTTGTTCTTATGTTGGGATTTTTCATCCTGACAGGTGGCGATAATACCGGTGGGCAGATGAGTAACCCGCACTGCTGAGTCGGTGGTGTTAACACTTTGCCCACCCGGCCCGGAAGAACGGAAAACATCAAACTTCAGTTCATTGGGCGGAATGTTCAATTCCACCGCTTCCGCTTCTGGAATAACCGCCACGGTAACGGTGGAGGTATGAATACGACCCTGGGTTTCGGTGTTGGGCACCCGTTGCACGCGATGAACACCACTTTCCCGTTTCAGCTTGCTGTAAACCTGATCACCACTTACCAGACTGATGATTTCCTTAAATCCCCCAGCCTCGCTGGGGCTGCTGTTCATCACTTCCACCTTCCAGCCCTGGGTTTCAGCAAAGCGACTGTACATCCGATAAAGATCGCCGACAAAAATCGCCGCCTCATCGCCGCCGGTTCCAGCCCTAATCTCCAGGAGGATATTTTTATCATCGTTGGGATCTTTGGGCAACAGCAGCAGTTTCAACTCAAGTTCAAGTCGTTCCGCTTTTCCAGTTAGTTCGACCACTTCACTCTTGGCCAGTTCAAGCATCTCCTCATCTTCTTCATCACGCAGCATCTGCTTACTTTCTTCCAACTCCTGCAAAACCTGCTGATGGATGGAGTACGCCTCATGCAGCTTGGAAACCTGGGCATGATCCTTGGCCACCTGCCGAAACAGAACATTATCGGAAATGACCTTTGGATCAGAAAGTTTGGCCTCAAGCTCAAGCCTTCTCTCATCAAGATTTGCAAATTTTTCAAACATATTTATGGCCGGGGAATGGAATAATAAAACAAGAGCAAAACTACGGATAAAAAACGCCACAGGGCCACAAGCACCGATAAGCTGGTTGCCGTGACCCCGTAACCGAAGAAATAAGTAAGGCGGTATTTATTTCTTGAGATGCGCGTATTTCTTCATGTACTTCTCAACCCGACCAGCGGTATCGATAAGCTTCTGCTTGCCGGTATAAAAAGGGTGACAGGCGGAACAAATTTCAACCTTCATTTCCTCATTTACGGAACCGGTCTCAACTTCATTACCACAGGCACAGGATGCCTTAATTTTGTGATATTCGGGATGGATACCTTCTCTCATTACTTTGTCCTCCAAAGTGTCAATACGTTGCATCACATGTTATGTCCATGTGGATTATTTTAAATAGCAGCACAATATACTTGATGACCGAATTTATTTCAAGAATTTAAGCATTTTTTTCCTGAACCTTGTCACCCTAACCTTAAGAGCTAAGACTCCGCTGCTCTCAACCGTTCATGGAATCAAAGAACTCAACGTTGGTACGGGTTCCTTTCATCCTGGATTTAAGGAAATCCATGGCATCGGCAGGTTTCATGGTGGAAAGAAGTTTACGCAGAATCCAGACCCGGTTGAGTTCATTTTTATCAAGGAGAAGCTCTTCCTTTCTGGTCCCGGAACGATTGATGTCCATGGCCGGGAAGATCCGTCGATCAGCAAGTTTGCGATCAAGGACAATCTCCATATTGCCGGTTCCCTTGAACTCTTCAAAGATAACCTCATCCATCCGACTACCGGTTTCAACCAGGGCCGAAGCAATAATGGTCAAGCTGCCACCCTCTTCGATATTTCGAGCAGCACCGAAGAACCGTTTAGGACGATGCAGAGCATTGGAGTCAACACCACCGGAAAGGATCTTACCACTGGGCGGCACCACGGTATTGTAGGCCCGAGCCAGACGGGTAATGCTGTCCAGTAGGACAACCACATCGCGCTTGTGCTCAACCAGCCGCTTGGCCTTCTCGATCACCATCTCGGCAACCTGGATATGCCGCTGTGGCGGCTCATCAAAGGTGGAGCTGATTACCTCAGCGTTAACCCCGCGCGCCATGTCAGTAACTTCCTCGGGACGTTCGTCAATGAGGAGAACGATGAGCACAATCTCTTTATGATTTTTGGTGATACTATTGGCAATGTCCTTAACCAACACCGTCTTGCCGGTACGCGGCGGGGCAACAATCAAGCCACGCTGGCCCTTACCGATGGGAGACATAAAATCCATTACCCGCATGGAATAGTTGTCGGCGCTCCTCTCAAGCTTGATGCGCTCGTTGGGATGCAGGGGAGTCAGATTATCAAAAAGGGTTTTATTGCGGGCAACCTCAGGTGATTCAAAGTTAACACTGTCGACCTTCAAAAGGGCAAAATATCGTTCACCCTCTTTAGGGGAACGCACTGGCCCTTCAACCGTATCACCGGTGCGAAGGTTGAAACGACGGATCTGGGAAGGAGACACATAGATGTCATCTGGACCCGGCAAATAGTTATAATCAGGGGCCCGCAGAAAGCCAAACCCATCAGGAAGAACCTCCAAGACACCACTACCGCGAACATTGCCGTTTTTGTCGTTCTCCTTGGCGGCCAGAGCCTTCAGGATGGCAAAAATCAGCTCCTGCTTACGCATGCCACTAACCCCCTCAATGGAGAGTTTGTTAGCCATCTTGGTAAGCTCATTGATCTTTTTTAATTTCAGTTCAGCATGATTCATGCAGACAGATTCTCCTCAGGAAAAGGCGTTTGACATTGCGATCAACTCGCCGTTGCGTGCTGTTCGCGGTAAAAAAACAAAACAATATGATCTAAACCGTTCACGGCGCAGACCTTGTTATTATCAATATTTTAGTAGATACAGATTTGGTGGTCTTGTCGTCCTTCTTTATACGACTATGATAACGCTATGGATAGATACAGAAGATCAGGCAGGGATGGTATTTTTCCTTGCCAGCGCAAGGGTGCCATGACCGGTTAGGTCGGCAAAAAATTTGGAATCTAGCCCAAATAAGTTAAGCAATTATAAAATATTTCAATCTACCGTTTTGGGATTATAGTCGTGGCTTTCAAAAATATAAAATAAGGAAGGAAGCGATATTGTCGCTTGGAGTACTTAAAGTTGTTGCAATACTATTTAGTTCAATTTACGAAGTCAAGAGTTTTTTGTCTTCCGAGATCAATTATCAATTTATTTTAAAAAGATTTTGTAATCATATTTACCAAATGAAACCCTTTGGGTTTACGTCCCATCAAGTAAACCAGTTACTCGCCGCCCCACAGAACATTGCCAAGCTTTAGTATTTGCTGACAGGTATCCTCCCAAACACCACTGTTGTCGATGAGATAATCAGCACGGCACGCCTTTTCTTGCAAGGGCAACTGCGCCCGCAGTGCCAACAGAGCAGACTCTCGATCAAGTTGATCCCTCTCCATCAAACGCTCTCGACAACAATCATCGGTGGCATAAACCACCACCACGGAGCTAAAGTCATCCTCCCAGCCAGCTTCATAAAGTAAAGGCACCTCAACCAGAGAACGACTTGGTTCCTTACGAGACAGGATGTTCTTGATCTCATCATAGGCCAGGGGGTGAATAAGGTCATTGAGGCGGTGACGAACATTATCATCCCGGAAAATTGCTTCTCGCAACCTTTGCCGATCAAGAGTGCGGTCTGGAGCAAGAAAATCATCACCGAAAGTGGCGACAAAGGCCTCCCAACCTAATCCTCCCGGAGCAAGGAGATCCCGACAGACCAAATCGGCATCGACATATTCAATTCCGAACTGATCCCTACAGAACCGCGCCACCGTGCTTTTCCCCGAACCCATGCCACCGGTAAGCCCCACCGGTTTAGAAGCAGGCTGACAACCATCAATCATGCTCATTTTTCAACCCGACCTAAGTTTGGCAAGAACTGCCACCATGTCTGACCAGATGGGGGCGACGCAAGAGATAGAAACTCCACTGCGAGGGTGCGTGAAAGAAAGTGAATAGGAGTGCAAACACTGCCGGACAATGCCCAGCTCCTCATCAAAGGGAGTTTTTTTACCATACAATGAGTCCCCTGCCACCGGGCAAGCCAAGGAAGCCATGTGCACCCTAATCTGATGAGTACGACCGGTTTCCAGGCCCAGTTCAACAAGGGTGAAGGGGGCCGCAAATTCTTCCCTCACCTGCCATGTTGTCACCGCTGCCCTACCGTTTTGTGGCCTCACCGCCATCTGCTTACGATGGATAGAATGGCGACCGATAGGAGCATCGATCCGACCAGACAACGGAGCCAGACGACCGGCAAGAACTGCACAGTACTGTTTTTTGATTGTCCGAGACTTAAATTGCTCGATCAAACCATGATGGGCCAGATCATTCTTGGCCACAACCATGGCCCCGGATGTATCCTTATCCAGGCGATGGACAATACCTGGTCGCTCCTCACCAGAAATACCAGAAAGGTTCTCACAGTGGTACAGAAGACCATGCACCAGGGTGCCACTCTGATGACCACAGGCGGGATGAACGACAATACCGGGTGGTTTGGACAACACCACCAAATCATCATCTTCCCAAAGAACCTCAAAGGGAACCTTTTCCGGAACGAGAGTGGTGGGAGCAAGAGGCGGGATATTAACCACCACCTGATCATCGACATGGAGACGATAACCTGTTTTTCGAGCAACCCCGTTAATCAAGACCTGGCCGCTCTTAATAAGACCCTGAAGGGATGAACGGGTGAATTCTGACAATTGCGGCTGACCTGAAAGGTAGATATCCAACCGTTGCCCTTTACTGCCAATAGGCACCAGGAAATGCAATACGCTTGCGACTAGAGAGGATGGGGGTTGATTGTCAACAGATTGGTTCATATCGTAAGAGTGCTTTAAGCAAGTTAAAAAATACCATTTACCCAAAAGGTATTTTAGAAAGCGAGGAGAGGGTTAGAGAATTCCAAATCGACTGACAGGTAGCGTAAACCCTGAAACCGAAAGAATCGCCCCCCCCAAAAAAACGCTCCCAGGAGCAAAAAGACAGCTCAACTTACGCCTAGGAATGGATAAAAAAAAAACTGATTGCCCTATTTTTATATTCAGGCAACCAGTTTGAGTAAATAATAGAAATTCAAACAATCAACTAACTAACGGCAGAAGGAACCTCAGCAAATATTCTCTCAATCTTTTGCTCCACCAGACCCTCTTTGCTTGCATTTGCCAAAGCAATTTCCTTAACCAGAAGGCCCTTGGCTGTATCAAGCATCTTGCGCTCACCGAAAGAGAGAGCCTTATCCTCGCGGAGCAGATATAAATCACGCAATACCGAGGCAATCTCAAATACGGAACCGGACTTAATCTTTTCCATATAATCACGATAACGTTGATTCCACGGCTGCGCTGAGGTCTCGATATCACGTTTCTTCAAAATCTTGAAAACCTTATCGACATCCTTAGAGGGAATAATGGTTCGCAATCCCACAGTCTTACTGTTGGAAGTTGGAATCATGATCACCATGCTTGACTCAACTATACGCATTACATAAAAAGACTGTGCGTTCTCACCAACGGTTCTGTCTTCGATAGCCTCAATGAGGCCCACACCATGAGCAGGATATACCGCCATATCACCAACATTAAACACAGGAATCCCCCTTAAATTTTAGGGTCAAGTTCAGATGGCCCCAGCCCAACTGCATGCCTTTTAAACAGCAAAAATCAACTAAACGATTTTCTAATATAACACACTTCTGCTTAATTATCAAAGGCAGCGAAGATGATACGGTTAAAACAAGCGCTAACAACTCACCCGTCCCGACGCCGATTAACCTGATTCATAGCGGCCACCACGCCATTTTCGACAATTAGCCGCAGCCCGTCTTCCAGGTCGGAAAAGGTTTCCAAGACCGCATCCTTCTCTCCGGCAGCAAAACTGGCCAAAACATATTTCTCCACCGGCATGGCATGCTGCGGCCTCCCAATGCCGACCTTAAAGCGGGGAAATTGTTTAGAGGCAAGCTGTTCAACCAAAGAACGAATGCCGTTATGGCCACCAGCACCACGATCAGTCATTAATTTCACGCGCCCCACGGCCAGATCAAGATCGTCATGAATGACGATGATTCTTTCAGGAGTGACTTTATAGTAAGCAGCAATTCGGCTCACCGACAGCCCGCTTCTGTTCATGTAGGTTTCCGGCTTAACCAAGGTCAGCGATTCACCCCACAATATTAATCCCGCCACCTGCGCCTGCCATTTGGAACTACAGAATGACACGTTATGGTGCTGGGCAAGAAAATCAAGAAACATAAAGCCGACGTTGTGGCGAGTCCTTGCATATTCAAGACCAGGATTACCTAGACCAACAACGAGGTACATGATCCTTTCTCCTACAAAAAAAAGAGCCGAAAAGGAATCTCCCTTCCGGCTCTACTTGACGTCAACAGGCTATAAAACAGGTACTTATTCTGCGGCTGTCTCGGCCTTCTCTTCAGCGGCAGGAGCTTCGGCATCGTCTTCGTCAGCGGCTGAAGCGTGCATGGTGGTTACCGAGGCACAAATTTTACTACCATCAGTTACCATGGACACCCCGGCGGGGATATCAAGATCGGCACAGCTAAGGCTGTCGCCAATAGACAACGAGGTAACATCGATTTCGATGAAATCAGGGATATCGAGAGGCTTGCCGGTTAACAAGACTTCGCTTACCGGGTTATGCATCTCGCCACCGAGATCAACGCCTTTGGCCTTACCGGTAAACTTGAGCGGCACGGACAAACTCATATCAGCATCAAGGGAAATCTCTACAAAATCCGCATGAACAAGAGTGTCATGGATGGGATGCGCCTGAATCTCTTTAACCATTACATGCTTGGTTGCGCTGCCATCATCAACACTGAGGCTAACAACAGCATTACGACGGTTAATAAACAGCAACCCCTTGGTAAAGTCCTTGGTGTTCAACTCAAGGGCCATGGGATCGGTTTTCGGTCCGTACAAGACGGCTGGGGTCTTCCCTGCCCGGCGAATAACACGGGCCGCGCCCTTACCAAAAGTGTTCCGCGTCTGAGCGGTCATATCTACCTTTAACATCTATCCATCCTCCTCAAGTAATCTGTATCGAAATGGGTCGCACAACGACATCGTCGGCGTTTCCCGGTCGTAGGCATGTACAATTAAACAAATAATGAACTGATCGAATCCTCGTTATGGATATTACCGATGGCATCACCCAACAAACCGGAGACGGTTAACACCTTGATTTTCGAGCATTCCTTGGCCGCCCCGCGCAAAGGCACACTATCGGTTATCACTAAGCTGCTGATTTTTGACTTTTCAAGCCGATCAATGGCCGGGCCGGAAAGTACGCCGTGCGAGCAGCAGGCATGAACCTCGGTGGCTCCTGCCTGGATCAACATATCAGCACCAGAACAGAGGGTGCCGGCAGTATCAACCATATCATCAAGTAAAACGGCGATCTTTCCTTTAACATCACCAATTACGTTCATTGCCTGACATTCGTTGGCTCGGCAGCGGCGTTTATCGATGATGGCCAGTTGCGCGTTATTAAGCCGTTTGGCAAAGGCCCGAGTTCGCTCTACGCCACCGGCATCGGGAGAAACCATGACCACATTTTCCGGGAACTTCGCACCGATATAATCAAGGAGTACGGGCGCCGCGTAGAGGTTATCCACCGGAATATTAAAAAATCCCTGAATCTGACCGGCATGGAGATCCATGGTTAAAACGCGTCTAACCCCAACCACCATCAACATTTCCGCGACCACCTTAGCGGTGATGGGCACCCTGGGTGCTACTTTCCGATCCTGTCGGGCATAACCGTAATAAGGCAATACGGCGGTAATCCGACGCGCCGAAGCACGGCGCAGAGCGTCAACCATGATCACCAATTCCATCAAATGGTCATTGACTGGTGGGCAGGTGGGCTGAATGATAAAAACATCGCTACCGCGAACATTTTCACCAATCTCAACGAATATCTCACCGTCGCTGAAGGTTCGCACCTCCGCCTTGGAAAGCGGAATACCAAGGTGCTTACATATATCACTAGCCAATCCGGGACTTGCGTTACCCGAAAAAATCTGCATCCTGTTCGGCATGGTTCCTATCCGATGAAGTTGTACGTTTTAGAATTATGCAGCAGGCAAGCCAAGGGCACCACCGGCGGGCATACAAAAAAAAATGGCTGGGCCGGGAGGATTCGAACCTCCGAATGCAGGAATCAAAATCCTGTGTCTTACCGCTTGACGACGGCCCAACTCAAATAATTATCCATTTTGCTGTGGCTTGGTGAGAAATACATTCACTTCATATTTATCAACAAAGAACTGATAGCTGGCTCTGGCCTGTTGCTCGTTATCGAAGTGAGCAAATACTGTCGGCCCACTACCGGACATCAAAGCCCCCCCTGCGCCATGGGCAAGCAATAGCTTCTTAATTTCAGCTAGTTCAGGATACCTGGTTACTGTTACCGCTTCGAGGTCATTGTAAAGCGGGGTTGCAACTCCCGGCTGGCACTGTTCAATATTGATTGTACGATCTTTTTCGCGGCCTAAGATATATGGATTACCCCCTGTTGTCAACGCTAAATTGTCAGTTTGCGGCTGACATGACGGTTGGAGCCCATTTCTTTTCCCTAATCGTTCAGCGAGCAGCACTCCATAGGACTCAAAGACCCATTTGGTGGAAACCGCAAAACCAGGATTCACCAGCACAATCCAACAATTTGCCAAGGGGGAGGCTTCCTGCAACTTCTCACCTACCCCTGTGGCCCAAGCCGCAGGATAATCACTGACCAGAAAAGGTACGTCTGCGCCAAGGGCAAGGGCCGCTTCCTGTAGGCATTCCTCGGGCAACGGGTTTCCGGTCAACTGATTAAGCGCTATCAAAACCGCGGCGGCGTCACTGCTACCACCACCAAGACCCGCAGCAATGGGGATCTGCTTGTGCAGGTTAATTTCGACAGCCACAGATAGCCCGCTCTCAGCAAGAAACGCTTGCGCGGCCTTAACCGCAAGATTACCTTCATCGGTGGGCAAATCCTTGGCCGAGGAAGTCATCCTTATCCCTTCACCATTTTCGTGAATGGTGATTTCCAGGGTATCGGCTAGCTCAAGTTTCTGCATGAAAGTCAGCAGATCATGATAGCCGTCCGGGCGACGTCCAGTGACCTCAAGATAGAGATTTACCTTAGCTGGCGCCTTGATTGTAAGATGTTTGCTGTTACCCACAAAGTACCCTGTCCGACTTATTTCCCCCTGCATCATCCGGCGGCGGAATCAAGCAAAGAAAAAAGCCTGACCCCGTTAAGGTATCAGGCTAAAATGCTTCCCTAATAAAAAAAAAGACTAAAAATTATTCCGTGGCCTTAACGTAACGAAGCCGCAAATCATAGAGAATATTCTCAATCATCTCCGCTTCATCAGCATCAAGATTACCCCGTGTCTTCGCCTGGAGCATGCTCAAGGTATCGATGGTCTGCTTGGCGACGGGGAAATCCTGAACGGTCTTGCCGGTGGCCGGATCTTTGATCTCTCCGAGATGATAGAGAGCCGAACTGCTCAGAGAAATAACAAAGGCCGCAAAGGTCACCTCGGGCATAACGCATTTCCCGTCCTTTAAGACCTTACCATCCGGGCATTTATTGCAATCTTTATCTTCCATGCCATCCATACCTTTTCAACAGATTACCATCACCAACAGCGATATTTTTATCACTGACCATGGCAACGCCCAGCCTATTTATACAGGCAGATCAAGAACCATGGCGTCATCAATCTCCGGCAGATCCTTGACCTTCTGCAACAGATCTTTCTCCATCAACTTATCGGTATTGAGAAGAATTACGTTCCGGCCCTGCTCAGCCTCGTTACCCACCGTCATCCGGGAAATATTGACCCCGCCTTCACCGATGGTGGTACCAAGAGAACCGATAACCCCAGGAACATTTTTATTGTAAACAAAAAGCATCGGTCCAACCGGCAACGCTTCCAAACGGAAGGAATTGAGACGAACCAAGCGAGGCTCTTTCTTGCCGAAAACCGTACCGGCCAGAACATTTTTTCCGTCGGTGGTTTTTACCCGTACCAGGAGAAGGTTGGTAAAATCGTCGGAATGGCTGGTCTTGGACTCCACCACCCGAATACCGCGATCCTTAGCAATCATCGGCGCATTGACGTAGTTGACGGCTTCGCCCAGGATCGGGGTAAAAAGCCCTTTCAGAAAGGCAACGGTCACGGGGCTGGAATTCATCTCAGCCAAATCACCAATATATTCAAGATTGACCTCTTCAACCCCACCCTTGGCAATCTGCATATGCATGGAACCAAGCATCTCAGCCAAAGCGATATAAGGTTTAACCTTACTCAGCACCTCGGCACTAACCGAAGGTACATTCACCGCATTGGTAACGGTGCCGGTATTAAGATAATCAGACATTTGCTCAGCAATGGCCACGGCCACATTTTCCTGCGCCTCAGCGGTGGATGCGCCCAGATGCGGGGTACAGATGAAGTTGTCAAGGGCCAGCAGCGGGCAATTCTCAAGGTTGGTGGGCTCCACCTCGAAGACATCAAGGGCAGCCCCAGCAATCTCGCCGGTGGTCAACGCTTCATACAAAGCCTTTTCATCAACCACGCCGCCACGGGCGCAATCAATTAAACGGGCGTCTTTCTTCATCGCCTTGAATTCTTTGCTGGAAAGAACATGCTTGGTCTCTTTGGTAAGGGGCACATGCACCGAGATAAAATCGGAGCGCTTGCAGAGCTCATCAAGGGAAACCAGCTCAATCCCCATCTTTTCAACCAATTCCTTGGGCATATGGGGGTCGAAAGCAATAACCTTCATATGCAAGCCATGGGCGCGGTCAGCAACTATGCTCCCGATCCGACCGATACCGACGATACCGAGGGTCTTGCCGGTAACTTCGCGGCCCTGAAATTTTTTCTTTTCCCACTTCTCGGCCTTCATAGAGATGGTGGCCTGAGGGATGTTACGAGTGAGCGCCATCATCATGGAGATAGCATGCTCGGCTGCGGTGGTGGCATTGCCGTCCGGAGCGTTCATCACCACGATGCCACGCTTACTGGCCGCAGGGATATCAACGTTATCAAGACCGATGCCAGCCCGACCGATAACCTTCAGATTGTCGGCAGCTTCGATGATCTCAGCCGTTGCCTTGGTGGCGCTACGGATTACCAAACCATCATAATTGGAAATAATCTTCTTCAGCTCTTCCGGGGCCAGTCCGGTATTGATATCAACCTCCAGACCGGCGTCTTGCAGAATTTTTGCGCCAACCGGGGCCAAGTTATCACTGATCAGTACCTTCATTCTATCTCCTTTCACGGTAAACGTATAAATAACGCCGTCTCTAGAGGCGTTTATGTCTGGCGAGAAGCCGTACAGTTTTCAATTACAAGTCTATGTATATAAATGAGTGGAATATGCTGCTATCCACATGGTTTGTCAAGATCAAATGAGTAATTATCAGGACGAACAAGGGAATATAGCGTGGTTTTCCGTCCAGGCACCCCAACCATGGAAAAGCTAGGTGCAACAGATCTTTCAATCACGAAAACAGGCAGAAAAATCAGCCGGGGCGTTATCATCATCGTCGACACCGGACGCTGCTGGCTGTTGAAGCTCAAGCAAACATCGCTGCCGCATCTCCTCATACTGCTTGGCAAAAAGCTTTTGCGGAAAGGAAGAATCACCCAGGTAGCCGAGCAGGTTTTCCTCAACCTGAAGAACAAGATCAGTCAAGACTTCTTCCTTTTTATCTGCGTCGATAAAATTTCGCTCTTTACTTAATATGAATGATATCGACTCACCCAATCGTTCTTTGACCATGTTCAGTAGCGCCGGATCATCCCCATCACCAGCGGGCCAATTTACGTTGGCCAGCGGAATCCTCATTTCGCCTTCCATTTTCACCAGCCAGCGATCCGCAGCCACACACTTGGAACAATCAGAGAAGGAAAGCGTCAAGCCGTTGGCAAGCTTCTGCTCCTTAAAATGTTGCATATTCATTTCCTTAATCCTGTTAACCAATATCAAAATTTGTCTGTTTATTTACCACCGTACCCATGGACACGCGGCCAAGAACAGAAAACCCGGCAATTTACTAATCGCAAAGGTTGCCGATAACAGTTGAAACGGGTATATACTGATGTTTTTTGTACAATTAACCAGGCCTGCAAAGTGTCCGCGTACCGACATCTTTTGCGGCCTAGCTAATCATTCGCTGGGCGTCTCTATACCATAATTGCCATCAGCGGCCAATAAAATGCGGTGGCCGCTGCCCCGCCCCAACGAAAGTTATCCTGCCTCATACCATGGAAAAGCTATGAAAATTATAATATATGACACCAAAAGTGGTCGCAAAACGCCCCTGGAACCGATCACCGCCGGGCAGATCAAACTTTACGTTTGCGGCATCACCGCCTATGACTATTGCCATATCGGCCACGCCCGCTCCGCCTTGGTCTTTGACATGATCGTCCGCTACCTGCGATATCGCGGCCTTGCGGTTACCTTTGTCCGTAACTTTACCGACATCGACGACAAGATCATCAAACGCGCCCAAGAGCAGAACACCACTCCCGAAGAACTGGCCGAACGGTTCATTGTCAAATTCCATGAAGATATGGATCGCCTTGGGGTTGCCACTGCCGACCACGAACCTCGGGCCACCGAACATATCCCTGGGATCATCAAAATCATCGAAGAGTTAATCGAAAAAGGACTGGCCTACCCCTCCGGCAGCGATGTCTATTTTGCGGTGGACAAATTCCCTAACTACGGATCACTTTCAGGCCGCAACCTCGAAGACATGATGGCCGGAGCCCGCATCTCAGTAAACGAAAACAAAACCAACCCCATGGATTTCGCTCTCTGGAAAGGCAGCAAGCCAGGGGAACCTACCTGGGATAGTCCGTGGGGGCCTGGGCGACCGGGCTGGCATATCGAATGCTCGGCCATGAGCCGCGAGCTACTTGGCAACACCTTCGATATCCACGGCGGCGGCAAGGATCTAATCTTCCCCCATCACGAAAACGAGATTGCGCAAAGTGAGGGCGCCAGCGGTGAGCCGTTTGCCAAGTATTGGATTCATCATGGCTTCGTGACCATGAAAGATGAAAAAATGTCCAAATCCCTAGGCAATTTTCTGACTATCCGTGAGGTGCTGGAGCAATTCGACCCAGAAGTGCTGCGACTTTTTGTCTTCTCCACCCATTACCGGACCCCCCTTGACTACTCGGTAACCACCCTGCAAGAGGCCGCAGCAGGATTAGATCGACTCTATGGTTGCCTGGCTGCCTTGAGCGACCTGCCCAATGCAGGTAACGAGACCGCTAAACCCGTTGCCTCGACTAAAGAAACGAAAAAAATCCAGACCCTGGCTGATCGTTTCCATAAAGCCATGGACAACGACTTCAATACCGCACAAGGGTTGGGTCACATCTTTGATGCAGTCAAAACCCTGAACCGTATCGGCCAGGCAATACCGACGGTTGCCGCCAACTCCGACCTTGCCATCCTGCACCAGGGAACGGAAGCCATCAAGACTCTCACCGGCAGCATGGGGCTGCTCAGCGCCGACCCCATCGTATATATAGAAGCAAAGCAGAAAAAGATCCTTGCCGAACTTGACATTGATGCTGCAGATATTGATAAGCTGATTAATGAACGAAATGCGGCTCGCAGTGAGAAAAACTGGGCCCGAGCCGACGAGATTCGCGACCAACTACTGGCCCGCAGCATCGAAATGAAGGACGGCCCCACCGGCACAACCTGGCAGGTGAAACTCGCCTGACCTCATTCAGGAGGGATTTCCATGCGTAGACCCCCTGCGGTTGCCAATCAGTTTTACCCCGGCGACGCTGTTTCTTTAAAAAAAGCAGTGATCGAACTCAGCCCCAACATACCGCTAACCCAGAAAATCATGGCCTTGGCGGTTATTGCCCCCCATGCCGGTTATATTTACTCCGGGGCGGTGGCCGCAGAGACCTTCGCAGCCACTACCATCCCTGAAGATGTAATCCTCCTAGGCCCCAACCATCACGGGCAAGGGGCACCGGTGGCCTTGATGAACCGAGGCTCCTGGCAGATGCCCATGGGTGAGGTGCCAATCAACGATGAACTGGCCGACACCCTCCTCAACAGTTCGCCACTCATTACCACCGATACCCTGGCCCACCGCTTTGAACATTCTCTGGAGGTTGAGGTACCCTTTCTCCAGCACAGCCAACCAAACCTGACCCTCACCCCACTGGTTATCTCCCAACTGCCCCTCGATGCTTGCCTGCAACTGGGCACGACCATCGCCAACGCTATCAAACAATATGGAAAACCGGTACTGATCGTCGCCAGCAGCGACATGACCCACTATGAATCAAGGCCGGAGGCCAGCCGTAAGGATCGACTGGCCATGGATCAGATCGAAAAACTTAACCCCGAAGGTCTATATAACACCGTACTTGCAACCGGGATCAGCATGTGCGGGGTTATGCCGGCCACCATTGCCATGGCCGCCGCCATAGAACTAGGGGCCAGGCAAGCACAACTGGTTCGCTACTCCGACTCGGGCGAAACCAGCGGCGACACCGACCATGTTGTGGGTTATGCTGGCTTTACCATCGCCTAAAAAGCCTCCATCCTCGACATTTTCCCTTGACAGACCGGTCACTTTTCTCTATTTTGGCACTCGTTAAAGGCACACCGCACTGGGGGATGGTCTAATGGTAGGACAGCAGACTCTGACTCTGCCTATCGGGGTTCGAATCCCTGTCCCCCAGCCACTTTTTTTCAACAAGTGACAAAAAATGTCACCCCCACCCACAGCCCAAATGTGACATTTTTTGTCACTTGCAACTGCGTTACCTCTGTTATTCAAATAAAACCCCTTTCCTTATTTTCTTAGCAAAAACAACTTTGTCTGTTTTTTAGATTGAAATAAGCAACTTTGCCATGATAGGATCTTTTCTGTCGCCAGTTGCGGTGACCATGGCATGGTTCATGCTATACAAACAAGACAAAACAACCGACAAAAATTATCAGCTATTTTGTCAAAGAAAAACAACCCCAAGGAGGAACAACCATGTTCAAGATGCTTCGCAAACAAAACGGAGAAAAAGGTTTTACCCTGATCGAGTTAATGATCGTTGTCGCCATCATCGGTATTCTGGCTGCCGTAGCCATTCCGGCTTACATGACCTACATTCAAAAATCCCGCGTTACCGCCTTGGTTTTTCCTGGCCTGCATGCCATTGAGAATTCCGTTGGCCTTTACTATGCAACCAATGATGACATGCCGGAAACCGCTCAATTGACCTCCATGATGGAAGATGCCGACACCACTTACTTTAACGTCGCCATTAACGCTGGTAAACTTACTATTACCATTGACAACATAGCCGACAACAAATTCAGTAACCTTGACGACTATGTCCTCACCGTCTCACCGCAGGAAGACAATGGCAAGATCAAAAAATGGACCTTGGGTGGCTGTCTGGCTGACAAACTTGGCTTAGGCGGCGAATAATCATAACACCGACCAGCAAAGGACTTCCCTTGCCTAGAGGGAAGTCCTTTTTTTTACAATTTAGCAATAAATATGAATCCAATCCAAATACGCCTTCGCAAGCATTCGCTTACCATCTCCCCCTTTCACCTGCTGCTCTTTAGCTTATTTTTAATCATGGCAGGTTATGCCAACACTCTATATTCACCATTCGTCTTTGACGATTTCCATAGCTTTATTGACAACTCCAACGTCTACCTAAAAGATCTCTCCATCCATGAATTACAAAAGGTTCTCGGATCTGAGTTTGGCGCTTTGCGGGTCATTCCCATTGCTACCTTTGCCATCGATCACCTTATCGGCAAAGGACAAACGATTACCATCTACCACATAACCAACATTTTAATTCATCTCGCCAATGCCGTACTGGTGGTAATCCTCTGCTCGGCACTATTAAAAACGGCCGGGGCAAAAAAATCCCTCCGTTCCCTGAGCACGTCATACATACCCATTTATATTGCGATAATCTGGGCACTCAACCCCATCCAGACAAGTGCGGTGACTTATGTAGTGCAAAGAATGACCAGCCTCGCCGCCTTCTTCTATTTTGGCGCCACCCTCTTCTATATCCTTGGCCGCCAAACACAGACTACGACTAAGCAATGTCTATTTTTCTTCCTATGTTTTGCCGCAACGACCTGCGCTTTATTATCAAAAGAGAATACCGCAACCATCCCATTCACATTATTGCTGACCGAAACCATACTCATCAACCCGGACGGAGCCTCACTTGCCCTGAAACGCCTCACTAAAAAACATTATTTTTTCTTTGCCTTAACCGCACTACTGCTACTACCCTTACTCTCAGCGCCATTTGAACATGTGACCTCAGGTTACACAACGCGCCACTTTTCCATGGGCGAACGATTGTTAACCGAGTCAAGGGTGGTTGTTTTCTATATCTCACTCCTCCTTTTCCCTGCCCCGGGACACATGGCCTTGGATCATGACTTCGACCTCTCAACCTCTTTACTCTCCCCACCCACCACCATATTATCCTTGGCAATTATTCTTTTTTTACTGTTTTTTGCTTACAAAATTCGTAAAAACAACCCCTTATGTTCGTTTGGGATATTTTTCTTTTTTTTAAATCTGGTCATTGAGTCAACCTTCATCCCCCTGGAACTCATTTTTGAACACCGCCTGTACCTGCCCTCTTTGGGTTTCGCCATCTGCCTGATTGTCGCCTTTGACTCCCTCTTTGATCATTTTTTTCATCACAACCAGAACGAAGCAAGGCAAACAGCTCTTGTCTTTTTCATATTAATTGCCTGCACTTTATCGCTGTTAACAACAATTCGAAACGATGCCTGGCAAAGCTACACCTCCATCTACAAAGATTCGTACACAAAGTACCCCCAAAAAGCTCGGACCTCGGCTAACTATGCGGTAGCCCTCGGCATCAACGGCAAATACAAAGAATCAATTAAAATGGGCCGCAAGGCACTTTCCTGTGGCAGAGAATTTTACGAAGAAGACATCCTGGCAATCAACAATATCCTGATCTCCCTACAGCACCAAGGTAAACACGCTGAAGCCATTGCCGAGGCCACTTCATTACTAAAAAGGGTAGATTTACAGAATGTAAATGGTCGGGATTACCCAACGTTGATGAAAAATATCGCCGAATCCTTTCTCGCCCTTCATGATTACCACAATGCCTTAAAATTCTACGTAAAGGCGTTACAAGTCAACCCTACCGACGATGACATATACAAGAATATAGCCTCTTTATATTTAAGCCTAAGGGATAAATCGGAAAATGAACGAGGCATAAAGTGGGATGGGAAAGAAGAATCCGTATTCGAAATCCTCGCCGAACTTGCTTTTGAGATGAGACAATATGACAGATCACTATTCTTTATCAAAAAAGCTATTGAGACAAACCCCAACGAGAATGAATTCAAGACCACGGAAAGCAAAATCACTACGACCATCAAAAAGAATAGCGACAACAACTATCGAGCCAACATCAATAACGACAAAACCTACAGTACTAATTGGAAGTATAGAACGTACATGCACACAGCGAACTTTATATTCAACTACTACCCACTTCTAAACGGCCCCCCCCTCCACTACATAATTGACCAGGCACAGCAAATTGCGCCCCACAACAACTTTACGATTCTAAGTATGGCAAAATGGCATATCCTCCACGACGATTTCAATACCGCAACAAACCTCCT
>JAQYVW010000033.1 GCA_030145325.1 Desulfurivibrionaceae bacterium | reverse complement strand
TGGCTTGACCACATGGCGAGTGACACAGGGTGCCGTTTCTTTCGCCGCTTCGCTGCTGGTTCGTTTTCTTTGGGCAAACAAAGAAAATGAACATTAAATGAGATTATTCCTAAAGTTGGCTGAAACTCGCTGGTAATCAGATTAAAATATCGTCCTGTCTTTACTGGCAGGGGTGGTTGATCCCATGGGCATGAAGCGATTGCAAAGAGCAGGTGTATCTACGGCATGGTTGACGGTTGTTTGTGGATTGCTGTGTATACTTGCTGGCTGCGCGTCTCTGCCGCGGACGGTAGATCTTGCCGGTGCTAAGCGGGCTGAGGTGGTGGCGGCTTTTGCGCAATTGCAAGCCCGGCAGAGTCAATGTCATTGTTGCATCGATGTTGCGGCCAGCGTGACCCTTACGGGCTTGCTGCATTCAGGGACGGTAAGCGGCTATCTCCAGGCAATGTCTCCTGCCTTTTTAAGGTTTGTTGGTCTTAATCCCTTGGGGCAGCCGTTGCTGATTCTGGTCAGTGATGGTAACCGTTTTCGCTATTTGGCTGTGGCTCAGGGTAAGAGCTATGGTGGCAAGGTGGCGGCGGAAACGTTTGTTAAGTATGCGCCGGCAGGATTTCGCCCCCATGAATCGTTTTATTGGCTCAGTGGCAGGTTGCCGGTGGGGCCGGTGGTGGTGGAGGAGGTTGGTCGAGCCCTTGATACGGGGGGGTATTGGCTGACGGTGCGGGTGGGCAGTGAGCGTCGCCGCTTGTTGTTTGATCCATCGCTGGGGGTGATCCGTCGGCATCAGGTCTTGGATGATGATGGCGATGATGTTTTCGACACCATGTACGAGGATTACCGGGCGGTGGGGAAGGATGATTGTTTGCTGCCGGGCCGGATTACCGTCACTACCCGGCAACACCGGGGCACGTTGGTGATTACTTTGAGCGATTGGCTTGATGATGCCGATCTGGCGGCTAAGGATTTCTCCTTCAGTTTGCCGCCGGGTTTTGAGCTGGTGGAAGTGCCATAGCTCTTTGTTAAAAAAAATTATAAAAATATGGTCGGGCTCGCTCTCTGGTCGGAGAACGAGCCTGATATCTTTGCGGTTTTTGCAGATAATTCCCACCTGGGTAAAATGTGGATATGGTTTCGAAGAAAAATCTTGATAAGAGCTGTGGTGTTCAGGGTGGCAGTAAGATCATCGATGATAAGACCCTGGATGCTATTCTGCCGCTGGTGAATAAACCCAGCCGGTATTGTGGTAATGAGATTAATGCGATCCGCAAGGATTGGGACGATGTTGGTTTGCGGATGGTCTTGGCCTTCCCTGATCTGTATGAGATCGGCATGTCCCATCAAGGCTTGCAGATCCTTTACCATCTGGTCAATGGTCGGGATGATCTCCTCGCCGAACGGGTATATGCCCCGGATCCAGACATGGAGGCGGAGCTGCAACGTGCTCAGACGCCCCTCTTTTCTTTGGAATCGCGGCGGCCCATTGCTGATTTTGATCTCCTTGGGATCACCCTTCCTTTTGAGCTCTGCTATACCAATATCCTCACCATTCTTAATTCGGCCGGGATTCCGTTTCGCGCCGCAGATCGGGATGAATCGTATCCTTTGGTTATCGGTGGTGGTCCTTGCGGGTTTCACCCTGAACCGGTGGCTGATTTTTTTGACGCCATTCTCCTGGGTGATGGTGAAGAGGCGATCATGGAGATTGCCGAGTTGTTGGCGGCGGCAAAGGAAGAAGGGGTTGCCAGAGATGAACAACTTGCTCGTTTGAGTGAGGTTGCGGGGGTGTATGTTCCCTCCCTGTTTGTGCCCATCTACGCCGATGACGGTAAATTTACCGGCATGAAGACTTTGCGGCCAGGGTATGAGCGGGTGCGGCGAAGGGTGCTGGCGGATCTGGAATCTGTGCCGGCGCCATATCCGCCCCTGGTACCGCTCTCGCGCATTGTCCATGACCGGTTGGGGATTGAGATTGCCCGGGGTTGTACGCGGGGTTGCCGTTTCTGTCAGGCCGGGGTTATCTACCGCCCGGTGCGTGAGCGGTCGCCAGCCCGGATTCTTGAGTTGGCCAGACAAGGGATTGATCAGGGCGGTTTTGAAGAAATGGCGCTGCTTTCACTCTCCACCGGTGATTATTCCTGTTTGCCGGAATTGATGTTGGAACTGATGGATACCTTTGCCCGTGAGCGGGTTTCGGTTTCCATGCCGTCCATGCGGGTGGGCACCTTGACCCCGGAGATCATGGCCCAGATCAAGCGGGTGCGGAAAACTGGTTTTACCCTGGCCCCGGAAGCGGGCACCGACCGGTTACGGGAGGTGATCAATAAGGGGATCACCGAGGTGGATTTGCTCAAGACCTGTGAGGCGGCGTTTAGTCTTGGTTGGCGGCAGATAAAGCTCTATTTCATGTTCGGGCTACCCACGGAAACCGACGAAGATATGGCGGCGATTCCAGATCTGGCCCAGAAGGCCTTGGCTGCCGCGGGTGGTGGCAATAAGACGGTTAGCGTTAGCGCTGCCACCTTTGTCCCCAAACCCCATACGGTTTTTGAGCGTGAACCACAGCTTTCCATTGCGGAAGGTTATGCGCGCATTGATTTTCTAAAGAGTAGGCTGCGGGGCAAGAAATTTAATTTGAAGCGGCATGATCCGCGCCAGAGTTATCTTGAAGGGGTCTTTTCGCGGGGCGATCGGGTTTTGGCGCAGGTTATTGAGGTTGCTTGGCGCAAAGGAGCGCGTCTTGATGCCTGGTCGGACCATTTTAATCTTGAGCTTTGGCAACAGGCGGCTACGGAGTGTGGGGTTGATTTCGACCATTATCTGCGGCGGCGCGGGGCTGATGAGGTTTTGCCTTGGCAGCATCTGGACTCCGGTCTTGATAAGGAGTTCTTTACCGCCGAGTACGAAAAGGCGTTGGCCGGTGAGTATACGCCGGATTGTCGAGTGCATGGCTGCCAGAAATGCGGCCTCTGTGACTTTAAAACCGTCAAGCCCATTGTTCATACGGTCTCGGCAGAAGAGTCACCGGCCGCCATCTCGGCGGGGTGGTCACGTCCCGAACCGGGGGCAGAGGATCATTTTGTTTACCGGATTGATTATAGCCGGGTGGATGAGGCGCGTTATCTTGGGCATCTGGAGTTGATTCAGGTTTTTTATCGTGTTCTGCGTCGGGCGCGGTTGCCGCTCAATTTTTCCCATGGTTTTAACCCCGGCCCCAAGGTCACCTTTAGCCCGGCTCTGCCGGTGGGGACGGAAAGTCTTGCCGAGTACCTGTACGTGGATCTAAAGGAACCATTGCCTGATCTGGCGGCGATGAAGGATAGTCTGAACAGTTTTTTGCCCATTGGCTTGACTGTGTTCGGTCTTGAATTAACCGGCAAAGTTGGTAACGGTAAGGAGCTTGAAAGTTGTTATCGGATTGTTCCACCCCGCCAGATTGCCGCCAGCGAGGTTGAGCGATTTTTTAGTGATGATTCTTTTCCGGTGGAGCTGGTGCGTAAGGGTAAGAAACGCATCCTTGATGCTCGCCCGTTGGTAAAGGAGTTGGTTGTTGATGGTGATGATGGTTCCATCCGTCTTGTTTTGAAAGGCGTTCCTGGGCAGCCGGGAATCAAGCCGTTGGAGTTGTTGGCGGCGTTGCTTGGTCTTGGTGATGAGGAGAAGCGAACCATCCGCCTGATCAAGCTGTGGGTTAAAGACGCGACGTAAAAACGACAAAGCGGGAACTTGTGGTCTTCGCTGGGCGCAGAGATGGTAAGTCCCCTGTAATTTTTTTGAGAGGTTTACAGCATGGCAAGTGATTTGGTGATCAACGCCACCGAGTATGAGGTGCGAATTGCGCTGGTTGAAAACGGCAATCTTGTCGAGTTGAACCTCGAACGTCCCACCGATAAGGGGTTGGTGGGTAATGTCTATAAGGGTAAGGTGGTGCGAGTGTTACCCGGCATGCAGGCGGCTTTTGTCGATGTTGGTCTTGAGCGTACTGGTTTTCTATACGTGGACGATGTTCATGTCAATACCGGCGAGCTTGAGCGGCGGATGAGTAATTGCAAGTGCAACGGTGCTGACTGTAACTGCGATAGCATGTCGGTGGAGGCTTTGGATCGTCGCCGCCCAGGGATGAATATCGATGACCTGCTGAAAGAGGGCCAGGATATTCTGGTCCAGATCTGCAAGGAGCCCATGGGCACCAAGGGGGCAAGGCTTACCTGTCACATCACCTTGCCGTGTCGGAATCTGGTCTTTATGCCCATGACCGATCATATCGGTATCTCTCGCAAGATTGAAAATGATGAGGTTCGGGAGCGTTTGCGCGAAGATATTGAAGCCTTGCGCCCAGCCGGAACCGGTTTCATTGTCCGAACCATGGCCGAAGACGCTTCCCGTGAAGAACTGGAGGCGGATATGGAGTTCCTCCTCCATGTTTGGGATGAGATTCAGTATGCCGACGCCAAAGCCAGTGTGGGCAGTGTTGTCTATGAGGATCTGGATATCACCTTGCGGGCGGTGCGAGATCTTTTCTCGCCGGACATCAGCCAGGTACTGGTTGATGATCGGCAGACCTTTGAGCGGATCAGCCGTTTTATTAGAATTTTTGCCCCTAATCTTGAAGACAAGGTGCATTTTTATCAGGAAGATGTGCCTCTTTTTGATGCCCACGGTATTGAAACCGACGTCAGTCGGGCCCTGGATAAAAAAATCTGGTTGCGCTGCGGGGGCTATCTGTTTATCGAGGCCACCGAGGCCCTCACCGTCGTCGATGTTAATACCGGTCGCTATGTGGGTAAGAAAGGGCTTGAGGATACGATCTTCAAGACCAATATGGAGGCGGTTAAAGAGATCGCCTATCAGGTTCGGCTCCGTAATATCGGTGGCATCATTATTATCGATTTCATTGATATGGAGGAAGAGGCGCATCGCGACGAGGTTTTCCGGGCCTTGAAAGAGGCGGTGAAGAAGGATAAAAGTCGGATCAATATCCTCAAGGTCTCCGAGTTTGGTTTGGTGCAGATGACCCGCAAGCGGAGCCGGGATGATCTCTCCCATGTGATGTGTGAGCCTTGTCACTATTGCGACGGAGAGGGGATGCACAAGTCGCGGCGCACCGTCTGTTATGAAATTTTCCGCAAGGTCAGCAGGAATGCCAAGAAAATGCCCGGGGCTGCCGTTACTATCAAGGTTCACCCCATGGTGGCAACCATGATGTTGAAGGAAGAGGCGGCTACCATGGAGCGTTTGGAGGATGAGGTGCATAAGCGGTTGACCATTGTTTCCACCAAGGATTTTCATGTTGAGCGGTACGAGATTTCTTGGGAGAAATAGAAGCGAGGCGGCCGTTTTTTTCTTGGTCAGGAATATGCTGGCCAGTGCTATTTTGTCCCTTGACAATTTAGCGGATTATGTTATTTATGCACGATTCACGTGGTAAGGATGTGGCTCGCTTGCGAGCCGTAATTGATATGATCCTATCCGGCGGTGCAGACCGTGTTCGTTTCCCGCCGGTTTTCGGTAGATGGAAATACCCCGTTTCACGGGCGGTATAAATGTTATGGAGGAAGGTATGTACGCAATTATCAATACCGGTGGCAAGCAGTATCAGGTTGCTCAGGGTGATCGTCTCCGGGTCGAGAAACTCGACGGCAATGTTGGTGACACCGTAGAGTTGTCCGAAGTGCTGATGGTGGTTAATGACGACGATGTCAAGGTCGGGCAGCCGGTGGTAGAGGGTGCCAAGGTCGTGGCGCGGATTGTTGAGCAGGGCAAGGCCAAGAAGATTCTTGTCTTCAAGAAGAAACGTCGTAAGGGCTACAAGGTTAAACGTGGCCATCGGCAGCTCTTTACCGGTTTGGAAATCAACGAGATTTCTGCATAATTTAAAGCGAATACTATCTGAGAGGTTTTCTCATGGCTCATAAAAAAGCGGGCGGCAGCTCTAGAAACGGTCGCGATAGCGCCGGACAACGGCGTGGTGTCAAAAAATTCGGTGGTCAGGTGGTGCGGGCTGGTAATATTCTGGTTCGGCAGTTGGGCACTAAGATTCATCCCGGTACCAATGTTGGTTGTGGTCGGGATTATACCCTTTTCGCCAAGGCGGATGGTGTGGTTACCTTCGAGAAATTCGGACGGAACCGTAAGCGCGTCAGTATCTATCCCGTCGATTCCAACTCCTAAGGAACCGCGCAGTATCTTCGAGACCGGTTGCCGGTCCGATTCACCTTGGGTGATTCGGTCTGCTGCCGGTTTTTGCGTTCCGGTGCATTTTAAATACAGGTTTCCGTCATGGCTTTTGTTGATGAAGCGAAATTTTTTGTCAAAGCCGGAGACGGCGGTAATGGTTGTCTGAGTTTTCGGCGGGAAAAATATATTCCCAAAGGTGGCCCGGACGGTGGTGATGGCGGCAAGGGTGGCGATGTCATCCTTGAGGCCACCACCCGTCTTTCCTCCCTGATGGATTTTAAGTATCGCTCCCACTTTATGGGTGAGAGGGGCAAGGGCGGTAAGGGTAAGAAGATGCACGGTCGCAAAGGCGAGGGTTGTATCCTGGCGGTGCCCGTTGGCTCCATCATCAAGGATGCTGAGACCGGTGATGTGCTGGCCGATCTTGTTAATGCTGGTGATCAGTTTGTCGCTGCCAAGGGCGGAGACGGCGGTCGCGGCAACTGCCATTTTGCCACTGCCCATAACCGGGCCCCGCGGATTTCTGAAAAAGGCTGGGAGGGTGAGGAGCGCTGGTTGGTTATCGAGTTGAAACTCTTGGCCGATATTGGCCTGGTGGGTTTACCTAATGCCGGGAAATCAACCCTTCTCTCGCAACTCTCTGCTGCTAACCCCAAGGTTGCGGATTATCCCTTTACTACTTTGGAGCCCCAGCTGGGCGTTCTCAACTTTGAGTACCACCCTCCCTGTATTATTGCTGATATCCCCGGATTGATCGAAGGTGCCCATGATGGTGCCGGTTTGGGTCATAAGTTTTTGCGTCATATCGAGCGCACCAGAATTCTGCTGCACCTGGTGGATGGCTCGGCGCCGGGCGAGGAGCCAATCCAACAGTACCAGATCCTTGAAAACGAACTACGCTGTTTCAATGCGGATCTGGTTGGCCGTGAGCGTTTGGTGTTGCTTAACAAGCTGGATCTGGTTGAGGATGAAGAGAATTTAGAGAGTGTTCTCGCCTGGTTTAAAAATGAGAAGGTGCGGGTTTTGGCGGTATCGGCCAAGGAAGGTGATGGTCTGGACGAGCTGAAAGAATTGTTGGCTGATTTGCTTGAGGAGTTATCGTTGTCGGAACAGGACGCAATCGATCCGGCATGATTTTGAGACGAAAAAGGTATTACGCAAATGATCCCTATTGCAGAAGGCATGGAGTTAAGGCGTGAGCAGCTGGTAGACGCCAAGCGGATTGTGGTCAAGGTCGGTAGTGCGGTTCTGACCTGTGATTCTGGCCTCAATCATGAAGTGCTTGCCAATCTTGCCGCTGAAATAGCTTGGCTGAAAGAGTCTGGTCGTGAGGTGATCCTGGTTAGCTCCGGGTCGGTGGCGGCTGGGCGGCGTAAGCTTGGGGTCAGTCAGGCAAATATCAGTATGCGCGAGAAACAGGCTTTGGCCGCTGCCGGTCAGAGCAGCTTGATGCATGCCTATGAAGGTGTTTTTGAGCAGTATGAGCAGAAGTTGGCGCAACTCCTGCTCACCCACAGTGATTTTTCCCACCGGCACCGCTACCTGAATGTTCGCAACACCCTATTTACCCTCCTTGAGTGGGGGGTGGTACCGATCATCAACGAAAACGACACGGTGTCTGTGGATGAACTTCGTTTCGGGGATAACGATACCTTGGGGGCCATGGTCAGTAACCTGATTGAAGCGGATTTGTTAATCTTGCTCACCGATGTGGATTCACTTTACACTGGTAACCCCAGCGTCGATGCCGACGCTAAGCCTCTCACCACCGTGCGGGAGGTTGACGAGGATGTTGAAGAGATGGCCGGTAATGTCTGCGGACTTCTGGGTACCGGCGGCATGCGCTCTAAAATTATGGCCGCCAAGTCTGTTTCGTTGCGGGGGGGAAGTTCTTTTGTTGGTTCGGGGCGTGAGCCCGGTATTGTCCGCGACCTTTTTAATGGCGAAGCGGTGGGAACATTCTTTCTCCCTCAGGCTGAAAAGATCCATTCTCGTAAGCACTGGATTGCTTATACCTTGCGGCCCAAAGGTTTTTTGGTTTTAGACCCTGGCGCTTGTGGGGCCTTGGTGGGGCAGGGGAAAAGTTTGCTTCCGGCTGGGATTGTTGAGGTGCGCGGCGAATTTGGGATTGGTGATCCGGTTCATTGTTTGAACCAGGAGGGCAAGGCTATTGCTGCTGGCCTGGTCGGGTATGATTCTGAGGAGATTTCCCGAATTCAAGGGGCTAAAACTTGTCATATTGAAAAAATACTGGGCCATAAGGATGGTGGCGAGGTTATCCATCGTGACAACCTTGTTCTGTTATAAGTCGTACTGCTAGAGATGGCTAAGCAGTAAAATTCCATAGACAAAGAGTGGTTGCGTCGCGAAAGCGGAGGCATCCATCTGGGATGTTGAGTATTTCATGAACCCGCGAACCCGCTAGGAAGAATTAAGTCAGCGTTTTCGCCGTTCTTTGCTTAGCTGCACCGCCATCATTCTTTGTGGTCAGAATCTGAAGGGGATTAATATGTCGGTACAAGTAACCATAGAAAAGATGGCCGCTCAGGCCAAGAAGGCGGCGCGGGTTATGGCCAGTCTGTCCAGTGAGGCCAAAAATAGGGTCTTGTTGCGGATGGCCGAAGCACTTTTGGCCAACCAAGAGTATATCCAGGCTGAGAATGGCAAGGATCTGGTTGCCGGGCGTGAGAAGGGGTTGTCGGCGGCCATGCTTGATCGGTTGGAGCTTTCCGAGAAGGTGATGCAGTCCATGGTTGCTGGCTTGCATGAGGTTGCGGCCCTGCCTGATCCGGTGGGTGAGGTCTCCGAGATGGCCAATCGTCCCAGCGGCATTACGGTGGGGCGGATGCGGGTGCCCTTGGGAGTGATCGCGATGATCTACGAGTCGCGCCCCAATGTCACCGTTGATGCTGCCGCTCTCTGTCTTAAATCCGGGAATGCGATCTTACTGCGTGGCGGTTCCGAGGCGATCCATTCCAATCTGGCTCTGGCTAAGGTGTTGCAGGATGTTCTGGCTGCTGAGGATATCGATCCCGCCGCCTTGCAAGTGGTGCCCACCACTGATCGGCAGGCGGTGAATTTCCTCTTAAGTCTTGAAGAGTATATCGATCTGGTCATTCCCCGTGGCGGTGAAGGGTTGATCCGCTTTGTGGCTGAGAACTCCCGGATTCCGGTCTTAAAACATTATAAAGGAGTATGTCATCAGTTTGTTGATGCCTCTGCTGAGATCAAGATGGCGGTGGATATTGTCGTCAATGGCAAGACCCATCGCCCCGGAGTTTGTAACGCTCTGGAGTGTTTGTTGGTGCATCAGGATATTGCCGCTACTTTTCTGCCCGAAGTGGCTTTGGCCCTGACTGCCGCTGGGGTTGAACTGCGAGGTTGTCCGCGAACCAAGGCAATTGTTGCTGATTGCCGGGCTGCTGAAGATGGTGATTGGGGGATGGAGTTCCTGGATCTGATTCTGGCGGTGAAAGTGGTGGACGATATGGATGCAGCCATGGATCACATTGCTCGTTATGGCTCCCAGCATACCGATAATATTGTTACCGCTGACTATGGCAATGCCCAGCGCTGGTTGCGGGAGATTGATGCCTCGGCGGTGATGGTCAATGCTTCCACCCGTTTTAATGACGGTGGTGAATTCGGCCTTGGCGCCGAGATCGGCATTAGTACCACCAAGCTTCATGCCTATGGCCCCATGGGGCTCAAGGAATTAACCACCAAGAAGTTTATCGTTTACGGTGACGGTCAGGTGCGGAGCTGAGGTTCGGAGGGCGGTATGGATCTGCCTGCTGAGCTCGGCCAACGGATCGGGGTGCTTGGCGGCACCTTTGATCCGGTTCATAACGGTCATTTGGCGCTGGTGGAAGCGGCCTTTGCTGGGCTTGATCTTGACAGCTTGATCTTGGTTCCCGCCGCCATCCCCCCCCATAAGCGTGATCTTGTTGTCACTCCCCTGGTCCATCGTCTGACCATGCTCAGGCTAGCCATTGCAGGGCGAAGGGGGGTGTATGTTACATCTCTTGAGGCGGAGCGGCCCGGCCCTTCCTTTTCGGTTGATACCCTGGCCGTCTTACGTCGCCATTTCGGTTCGGCGGTAAAACTCTTTTTTCTGGTGGGCATTGATGCCTTTGTCGAAATCCAGAGTTGGAAAGAGTATCGTCAGGTTCCTTTGCTGGCCGACTTGGTGGTGGTGGATCGCGGCGGTGTGCATTCCCCGCGCCTGGATGAGGCGGTGCCGAGCCGCTTTGGTGATTATTGTTTAGACGTTCAGCATGGAGGGTGGCGAGGAGCCAATGGCCATGGCGTGATTTCTCCTCTGGTTATGGAGCCGGTTGTTATTTCTTCATCCATTGTTCGTCAGCGGGTGGCAGGCGGTAGTTCCATAGATAGTTTCCTTCCCAAAGCCGTTTCTGAATTTATTTTTAGTCAGCAATTGTATCGTCCCTGAAAGTAGTTTTCCTCCCTCTTTTCCTAGTGGTGTATTTTTTCTCTCTGAATTAGCGGAATTTTTTTCAATGGTGCTCTTTAGTACTTAGTTGAACTCCTAAGCTGTTGTATTATGTTTTGGGTAAGCTTAGCACACCCTGTTCCAGGGTGCGACAATATGCCACATATTGAAACAGTGAATGTTGTGGTAGGTTTACAACCGAAATTTAATGTTATAGGGTAGATTTTATACTCCTTTAATTTTAGGAGGTGCCCTTGGCGATTGGAGAGTATCTCCATTAAGTTTGCATCTGCCGGAGGATCGTTGTGGTCTTTTGGCTATGTTCCCAATCATTATTTTGAGGAGGGTCAGTGAGTATGAGTGATGACAAGACCAATGAGAATGGGGTGTCGCGCCGTCAGGTGTTGATTGGAACCGGCGCCTTGGCTGCCGGGGCTGCAGTCTCGGGCTTTGGCAACTTGGTTAAGTCTGCTGAGGCTAAAGACGGTTCCACTGAAAAATGGCCGTGGCCTTATGTTAAACTTGATCCGCAAGAGACCGCTGAGATTGCTTACAAGGAGTGGTACCGAGTTTTCTGCGGCGGTGCTGTTATCAGTAGTGTAATTGGCCAGTTGCGTGAGAAGGTTGGTGGTCCATACAAATCCTTCCCCATTGATTCCTTTGTCTTCCTTGAGGGTGGGCAGGTTGGTTGGGGTACCATCTGTGGTTCTCCTGCTGGCGCTAACATTGTTGCTAACTTGATCATCGGCCCCCGTATCGCTGGTGCCCATGAAGGCCATCTGATTGCTGCGGACAATATGGATTTTTATTCCAAGGCTAATATGCCCGTATTTGTTCCTAAAAATCCGAAGATTGATCCCAGCAAGATTGTTCATACCGTCAGTGATTCTCCCCTCTGCCATATCTCCGTTGGCAAGTGGATGAAGAAGGCTGGTCTGCCGCTGAAGAGTAAGGAACGTAAGGATCGTTGTGCCCGCGTGGCGGCAAGTTCTGCTTATCGCTTAGTGGAGATGCTCAATGCATGGCATGACGGCACCTACAAGAAGACCAATGATTTCAGCTGCTCCAAAGAGAACGGGATTACCGGTCAGTATAATTGTGAAGACTGCCATGGTGACGACGTTCCCGATGCTCCTGAAGCATAAGTAGTGGGGTTTGTTTGGTACCTGCCGGTTGATTTTCGGCGCGTATCCTGAAAACCTTATTATTTAGATAGTGTTAAAATAAGCGGTTGTTGACCCAGGGTCGACAACCGCTTATCTTTTTTTGGGGGAGGTGGTTAGGATGAAATGTTTAATTGGCTATGCGAGAACAGTTGTTGTATTGATGGTGGTTCTGCTGGTTAGCCTATCTATTACTGCTTGTTCCGGTGGTGGTGACGAGAAAACAGCTGGGGGTGGGGTTGACAAGATGACCAGTGATGTCGCCGAGGTTGTTGTGGAAAAGGTAAAATCACCTCTCGATGCTGCGCGGATGACCACGGGGTTGGCTGAAAAGCGTCTAGGGGAGATTGATGAAGAGCTAGAGGGGAAATAAATATCTTCCCATGGCCTCCGCCAAGTACTGCTGGGATGTTGTTTGGTAGGTTTTGTTCAGAGCAAGAAAGGTCGCTCTCTTTTTAGGTGGGGGGGGGCATCTGTTTTGACAGGATGAAATTGAGTGAAAATGTTATGAATAGGTAGCTTGTAATTTGTTGGATCGTTTTTTGCTAACCAAATAGTTGTACCTATATCCTGAGTCTTGCTTATGAAGATCAAGTCGAAATTGTTGTTGGCCATGTTAGCGGTGGCATTAGTGCCAATCGGGGTCGGCTGTATCTTCTCCTATTATAATGCAAGAAGTTCTCTCACCGCCTCCATTGTTAATCATCTGAAGTCTGTGTCATCCATTCAACATGACCGAATCCATGCCATTGTTGCTCGCAACCTTGAGCGGCTCTCCCTTGTTTCAAGTCGTACTCAACTACGAATAAGTATGGCCGGGGTTTTGGATAACGGCGGCGGGCAAGATTTGGATAAGTTGAACCGTATCCTGGCCGACGCTCTTGCCTCCATTGATGATTTCGTTGCCATTTCCGTCTATTCTCCTTCTGGGATTGTTGTAGCGGCAACTGATGCCAACCTTGTCGGGGAGAAGCATTTTGATCCGGTTTTTTTTGATCGAGGCCGCAAGGAAAAGAGTGCCGATTATTTCTTTCGTGATCCTCATGGAAAACTGATGCTTTATTTGTCGGGGCCGCTTTTCTTGGGGAAGAGGTTGGTCGGAGTAATTGTCATCAAAACCAAGATTGATAGTATCCTCTCGTTGGTGCGAGATTATTCCGGTCTGGGCAGCAGTGGTGAGACCCTCATCGTAAAGAAGGGTGAATCCGGCGATCCCGTATTTTTGCTTCCCACCCGGTTTGGTCATGATCAGGCGGTGGGGCGATCGCTGTCTCGAGATAAAGAATATGCAGCCAACTATTCCTTTGCCGGTGAAAAGGTTTTGATGGACTGTATTGATTATCGTGAGCATCCGGTATTGGCCATTGGTCGTCATGTTGAGTCCACCGATTGGGGGGTGGTGGTAAAAATTGATCAGGATGAAGCCTATGCTCCGGTCAGGTCTTTGCGGCGGATGTCGGTGTTGATGGTCTTGTTGGCAGTGGTGGTGGTTCTGTTGGTGGCCTTGTACATTGCCGCCGGGATCAGCGCCCCCGTTGATCAGCTGGCGCTGGTGGCGGGCAAAATTGCTGATGGCGACTTGACCTTGAAAGCTGAAGTTGCCAGCAATGACGAGGTGGGCATGCTTGCCCGTGCATTTAATAAGATGGTTGAAGTCTTGTTGCAGACCAGCAATGATCTAGAAAAGAAGGTCGATGAGTTGCGAGACGAAGTTGTGGCTCATGAGTTGTCCGAGAGGGAGAATGAGTCTTTGATTGGCGAGCTGCAAGGTGCGCTGGCTGAGATCAAGACTCTGAAAGGGATTGTACCCATTTGTTCCTCATGTAAGAAGATTCGCGATGATCAAGGCTTTTGGAATCAGATCGAATCCTATATCCGTGATCATTCCGAGGCTGAGTTTAGTCATGGTATCTGTCCTGATTGTGCCAAAACCTTGTATCCCGAATTGAAGATCCCCACAGAAAATAATTAATCTATCCGCATCGGCTTGGTTGGTGGTTGTGGCGGGCTGAATGTGATTATTGCAGGAGTTTGTGAAGATGGCCATTGCCGTGAAGATGAAAGAGTTTGGTGAACGTTCGTCGTGGATTCGGAGGATGTTTGAAGCCGGAGCTGCCCTGAAGGCGCAATACGGAGCTGAGAATGTGTTTGATTTTAGTCTCGGTAATCCTGATCTGCCACCACCACCGCAGTTTGGCAAGATGTTGCGAGAGGTTGCCCACCAAGAGGGGCCTGGGGTGCACAGTTATATGGCCAATGGCGGTTACCCGGCGGTGCGTGCGAAGGTGGCGGCGCGGGTAAGTGCTGAACAGGGGCTGGCTATTGGTGGGGATGGACTTTTGATGACCTGCGGGGCTGCCGGGGGGCTCAATGTGATCATGAAATCCATCCTTGATCCTGGCGATGAAGTGATTATTATCGCCCCCTTTTTTGTTGAGTACCATTTCTATGTGGATAATCACGGTGGGGTGACAAAGGTTGTTTCCTCAGCCGAGGATTTCAGCCTTGATCTTGCCGCCATCAAGGCCGCCCTTAGTGGCCGCACCAAGGCGATTATTATCAATTCACCCAATAATCCCACCGGTCAGATCTATTCGGCTTCCGAGCTTGCCGCTCTGGGGGAGTTATTGGCAGCTGCCAGCCATGAACATGGTACCACCATCTTCATGATTGCCGATGAGCCATATCGCAAGATTGTTTATGATGGTCACGAGGTTCCGGGTGTCTTCACCGCCTATGGAAACAGCATCGTCGTCTCTTCCTGGTCAAAGGATTTGTCCTTGCCTGGTGAGCGCATTGGTTATCTTGCCGTTCACCCTGATTGCGAAGAGAGAGATGATTTGCTGGCGGCCATGACCCTGGCCAACCGTATTTTGGGCTTTGTTAATGCTCCGGCCTTGATGCAGCGGGTGGTGGGGGAGCTCCAGGGAGTCTCGGTGGACTGTTCGATTTATGCGCGCCGGCGGGAGGTCTTTTGTGAGCTTCTCGCGGCTGCTGGCTATGATTTTGTCTCACCCAAGGGGGCGTTTTATCTTTTCCCTAAGTCGCCGCTGGCGGATGATGTTGAGTTTGTTGCTCTTCTCCAAGAGGAAAAGATTCTCGCGGTGCCAGGGCGTGGTTTCGGGATGCCGGGATATTTTCGTTTGGCATTCTGTGTTGAGGATGATGTCATTGCTCGTTCGGCGCCGGGCTTTAGCAAGGCCATGGCTGCGGCCAGGGCACGCGGCTGAGGGCACGGCGCTCATGCTGATTTTTTTGCATGGCTTGGAAGGCAGTGGTAGCGGCCACAAGGGTTGCTATTTTGCGCAGCGGTATCCTGAAATGCTCCGGCCTGATTTTTCGGGTGATTTGTCATCTCGCCTCGCCCAATTGGCTACCGTGGTGGCGGCGGCGCAAAACCTCGTGTTGGTCGGGTCAAGTTATGGTGGTTTGCTGGCAACGGTTTTTGCGCAAAGGAACCCCAGTCGGGTGCGGCGCTTGGTGCTGCTGGCGCCGGCGTTAAATTTTCCGGAATTTGCGGCGGCTGGGGGTGAGCAGGTGGCAGTGGCAACCCATCTCTTCATTGGTCGAGACGATACCGTGACGCCGGTGGCCGAAGTGGTGCCCGTTGCCCGGTGGATATTTACGGATCTTAGTCTGGAAGTGGTGGCGGATGATCACCTGCTGCGGCAAGTTTTCCCTAGCTTGGCCTGGCCTTCCTTGCTGCAATGCCCGGCAGTGTGGCCTTGAGGCGGCGGCAGCAGGTGGTGGCTGCCATTATCCAGCGGGATGATGGATTGATCCTGGTCGCGCAACGGAATTCCGGCCTTCATCAGGGGAAGTGGGAGTTTCCCGGCGGCAAGGTTGAGTTGGGGGAAACACCGCAGGTGGCCTTGGTTCGGGAAATAGATGAAGAGTTGGGGGTGGAAATTGTGGTGGGGGAGATGCTTGCCCAGGTTGAATTTTCGGTGGCCGGGGCTCCATACCTTCTCCTCGCCTACCTGGCAAGACATCGGCATGGCGAATACCGACCGGTTGTTCATGGCCGCATTGAGTGGCTGTTGCCGACAATGCTGCCGGGGCTGGATCTGACTCCGGCTGATCTTCCCATTGCGGTGCTCTTGGCATCGCCTGAGTATGATGCCGGCAGGGTGCCGGCAATTTTATCGGTAAATGATTGCAGTGAGGTTGTTTAGGCATGACGAAATTTAAGGCTCTGGTGGTCAGTGAAACTGCTGACAAGGAATATTTCAGCGAGATACTGGAACGATCGGTGGACGATCTGCCTCCAGGTGAGGTTTTGATCCGGGTGCGGTTTTCATCCCTTAACTATAAAGATGCTTTGTCCGCTTCCGGCAACCGCGGGGTGACTCGTCGTTACCCGCATACCCCTGGTATCGATGCGGCCGGAGAGGTGGTGGGCAGTGATTCTGATCGCTTCAAGCCCGGTGATGAGGTGCTTTGCTGCTGCTATGATCTGGGGATGAATAAGCCCGGCGGTTTTGGTCAGTATATTAGGGTGCCGGCAGCCTGGGTGATGGCTTGTCCGGGGGGCTTATCCCTTAAAGAAGCGATGATGTACGGAACCGGCGGGTTTACTGCCGCCTTGTCGGTGGAAAAACTCATTGCCCATGGCCTTAAGCCAGAGGATGGCAAGGTGTTGGTTACCGGCGCCACCGGTGGCGTGGGTTCCTTGAGTGTGGCGATCCTCGCTGCATCCGGCTTTCGGGTGGTGGCGGCCAGTGGCAAAAGTGACCAAGCGGATTTTTTGCAGAGTCTTGGCGCCAGCGAGGTGGTGGGGAGGGAAGCGGTAACCGATAAGAAAGGGATGGCGCTGCTGAAGACAAAGTGGGCTGGGGTGATTGATACCGTGGGCGGTGAGATCCTCGCCACTGCTTTGAAGTCGGTGAAGTATGGTGGGGTGGTTACCTGTTGTGGTAATGTCGCTTCGCCGGAGTTGCCCACCACGGTGTACCCCTTTATCTTGCGGGGGGTGAGTTTGGTGGGGATCGAGGCTGCCCAGTGCGAGATGGCCATCCGGGAGCGGGTTTGGGGTAAATTGGCTGCCCAGTGGCGGCTTGACACCATTGCTGATCTGGTTACGGAGATTTCCCTTGCCGATCTTTCTGCCCAGATTCAGTTGATGCTGGCTGGTGGTCATCGGGGCCGCATGATTGTCAATCTGGATCGTTAAAGAAAGGGAGAACCCATGCAACACAGTACACCGCAGACTGTTTCACCTCTGGTGATCAATCTTTTTTTTGCCATCGGTCTGGTCTCAGCCTTTTCTTTTCGGGTCTTGATCCTCTTTGTTCATTTGCGCCCGGAGTGGTTTCGTCCCACCTGGTATGTGGGGATTATCGGCTATACCATTTTTTTCCTGTATCGGTATCAGATTGCCCAAAAAAGAAAAAAAGCGGTTACTGAATATTGCCTGATTGAAAAACTTGAGCAAGAAACACCCCTGCTCAGTGAAGATCGGCAGGTATTGATCTATCTCCTCTCGTCTATCAAGAAATCTCGTGAAAATATCAATTACCTTTTTATTTTTGTGCTGTCGGTATTGGCGGTGTTGCTGGATATTTTCCTGACCACTCGTGGTTTGTGAGGGGTGAGGGAGGTTTTTCATGGCGCAGATTATTGCCGCAAACGGGATTCTCATTGATGACAAGGAACTCCATTTCGATAGCATTCGTGCCTCCGGGCCAGGTGGTCAGCATGTTAATAAGGTTTCTTCCGCCGTGCAGTTGCGTTTCGATGTGGTTGGTTCACCTTCATTGTCGGCAGGGGTGCGGCAGCGGCTGGTTAGGTTGGCGGGGAACCGTTTGACCTTGGATGGGGTTCTGGTTATCGAGGCCAAGCGGTTTCGTTCTTTGGAGCAGAATCGTCGCGATGCCGTGGCCCGGTTGTTGGCTCTGGTTGAGCAGTCAGCAAAGGCGCCCAAACGGCGACGGCCAACCAAGCCAGGGATGGGTGCTCGTAGGCGCAGGCTTGATAGTAAAAAGAAACGAGGGAAGATTAAACGTGGTCGTCAATCCGTGCACGGCGGGGATGAATAATTCGTTCTGTCTTGACAAGCCTTCTTTTACTGGTTGTAATGATGGAGGAAAGAGGGGGGACTACCTTGCAAGGGGAAAGGCCACGTATGGTCAAGGGATTTGTGATTTTTAAGGAGAGATACCAATGAGCGCTAACCCGAAGTTGATTACCTGCATCGTGCAGCGGGGTAAGGCGGACAAGGTTGTGGAGGCGGCAATGGCTGCTGGCGCCCAGGGTGCCACCATTTCTTTTGGTCGTGGCACCGGGGTGCGGGAGCGGTTGGGTCTGATGGGGCTTCTGATCAGGCCCGAGAAAGAGATCATCTATATTGTCACCAAGCAGGAAGAGTCTGAAAAAGTGATGGCGGCGGTGGTAAAGACCGCCAGGTTGAAGGAGAAAGGGCAAGGGTTTGCCTTTCTTCATGAGTTGGATTCGGCCATCGGCTTTGTGGAAGAGCAATGATTACTCCGTGGGCTAACGGGGCCAGCGATTATGTTTAAAGATTTTGCTATCTTTGCTCTGTTGTGGTTGGGGGCGCGATTTGCCTGGAGGGTGGATTTGTCCGCTTTCCATGAGGATATGTTTCGTTTCCTCACCCAGAATCAAGGTTCGCTGCTTGGCTCGGCATTGCTGGTTGTTTGTTGTTTACTGATTATCTCTTATCTTTGCGGAACCTTGCGTTGGCATGGGCCGTTGTATGTTCTTAGTCGTTTTACATTTGAAATCAGTCAGTTGTCCTTGGTTTGCCTCTCTTTGGATGCCGTTCTACTTTGGTTTGGCGGTGGGGTGAATCTGTGGGGGCAAATTGGTCCGTTGCTTGCCTCGCTGCCTTTCTTGACCTTGGGCGCGTCTTGTTTCGGGTTTTGGATGTATGATTTCAATTATCCCCTTCAGGATCGAATTGCCCGTAATCTCCTGCTGCCAATACTCTCCGGCTTGATTGTCGGGGTCGCTTCCTTTCTGTAGCCAAAAGGTAACTACTCACTGGGGCGCGAGCTTATTTTTTTGGTAGGTGAGCAGGGCGCTAACGCAGCAGATTCGGTACCCTGCTTCGCCGTATTTCTTTTTCTTGAACAACAGCCTTCAGGCGACTATACTATTTTGTTCTGTTGGGTACGGTTGGCCGTGCCTTGGTGGCATGGAAACTTGCTGTGTAATTTTCACCACCTCTCTTATTGGTGGTGTTACTGGGCTATTACTTAAATTAATGATTTTTAAGGAGTATTGTTATGGGCAATGAATTGATTGCGGAAGTAGAAACCAATAAAGGTGTTATCCGCCTTCGTCTTTTTGCAGATCAGGTTCCCTTTACGGTTGCTAATTTTGTGAACCTTGCCGGACGCGGTTTTTATGATGGGATCAAGTTCCATCGGGTGATCCCTGATTTTATGGTGCAAGGCGGTTGCCCCCTCGGCACTGGGACCGGTGAGCCGGGCTATCGTTTCGATGATGAATTCGTCGATGCGCTGCGTCATGATAAACCCGGAGTGCTCTCCATGGCCAATGCCGGTCCAGGCACCAACGGGAGCCAGTTTTTTATCACCCATGTGCCCACGGCTTGGTTGGATGGCAAGCATGCGGTATTTGGCGAGGTGGTTGGTGACGAGGATATGGAGGTGGTTAATAGCATCGTTCAGGGTGATGAGATGAAAACGGTCACCATTAAGGGTGACACTGCTTCCCTCCTTGACCAGTGTAAGGATAAGCTGGTGGTCTGGAATGAGATGCTGGAAGGCGCTTTCGGTGACAAGCTGCGGCCCTCGTTGATCTAAGTTCACCGTCCGTTGCGCCATGGTTTTACCTTGCAAATGACCGTGGGTACATTATAATTTCAGCTTTTGGTGAAATTGTAGAGTTTTAAGATTTTGCCGCGTGCTTTTCAGACGTGGCTTTCATTTTTTTTTGAGGTTTACGGATATGGGTAATTGCAGCAGTGGTTCTTGCGGCAGTAAACAAGGTGGTTCATCTTGCGGATCCGCAGATGCTTCCATCGCGCAGCAGGAAGTGGCTATCACTACTTCGCTGGGTAAGATCAAGAACAAGATCTTGGTGATGAGCGGTAAGGGCGGAGTTGGTAAAAGTACCGTTTCCACCAATCTCGCTTTGGGGTTGGCCAGTCGTGGTCACAAGGTAGGACTGATGGATGTGGATCTGCATGGCCCGGACATCTGCCGGATGCTCAACCTCACCGATAAGATTCCTGATCGTCAGAGTAAGAACCAGCTGTTGCCGCCCATGCAATACAACGACAACCTTAAGGTAATCTCCCTTGAATACTTGATGGAGAACCGGGACGATCCCATTATTTGGCGCGGCCCTTTGAAGATTCAGGCCATTCGTCAATTTATCTCCGATATGGATTGGGGTGAGTTGGATTATCTGATTATCGATGCCCCTCCCGGCACCGGTGACGAACCGCTGACCGTTTCTTCCACCATCAAGGACGCCCATGCCCTGGTGGTTACCACCCCTCAGGAAGTGGCTTTGGCCGATGTGCGCAAGTCTTTGAATTTCTGTAAACACGTCAGCATGAACGTGGTCGGCTTGGTGGAGAATATGAGCGGGTTAGTCTGTCCCCATTGCAGCAACACCGTGGAGATATTCAAGAGTGGTGGTGGTGAGCAGACCGCCCAGGATTTTGCGGTGCCCTTTCTCGGTAAGATTCCCTTGGATCCCAAGGTGGTTATGGGTGGTGATGACGGCCAACCCTATCTCGCTTCCGACAGTGATAGCCCGGCGATTACCGCTTTCAAGGAACTGGTCAATCGGATTGAGAAGTCCATGTCTGAGAAGCCAACCCTGGAGATGGCTTCCAGTTGTGGCTGCGCCGGTGGGGTTTGTAACCCCGATACCTGCGATTGTTGAGCCTTGTGGCCGCGTCTTTTTTTAAGGCGTGGCCGCTTTCATTTTGAGTGATGAGGAAAACCATGATTATCAGACAGATCACGGTGGGGATGATGGGGGTGTGCTGTTACCTGGTGGCCTGCCCGGAAACAAAAAAAGGGTTAATCATCGATCCCGGCGGCGATGAGGACAAGATCCTCGCGCTCTGTGCCGAGGAGGGGGTGACTCTGGAGTATATCGTCGCCACCCACGGCCATCCCGATCATGTCTGCGGCAACCTGCGCATCAAGCAGGCCACCGGCGCGCAAATTGTGATGCATGAAGAAGACGACGCCTACTTTGCCGAGCCCAAAACCGTGGAGTACTTTTCCATGTTGGGGCTGGCTTTCTCTCCCCCGGCTGATCTTAAGGTGCGGCACGGCGATAAGCTTGAGATCGGTTCCGTGACCATGGAGATTATTCATACCCCTGGGCATACGCCTGGCGGTATCTGTCTGTATGACGGCCAGGCAAATCTTTATGCCGGTGATACCCTCTTTGTCGGCGGGGTTGGCCGCACTGATTTCCCCGGCGGCGATTCCAAGCAACTGTATACCTCCATTACCGAGCGGCTCCTTACTCTGCCCCCCAAGACGGTGGTCTGGCCCGGCCATGGCTATGGTGGCGCGCAGTCTACCATTGGTGAGGAAAAAGCCTCTAATCCGTTCCTTAAAGGTGGCTGGTGGTGATTTCGGATGCGTGAAGTAGTCTTAGGAACAGCAGGCCATGTCGATCATGGCAAGACCAGCCTGGTTCGCGCCCTCACCGGTATCGATACCGATCGCCTGAAAGAGGAGAAGGCGCGAGGGATTACCATTGAGCTTGGTTTTGCCCATCTTGACCTCCCCTGCGGGCACCGTTTGGGGATCATCGATGTTCCCGGTCATGAGCGATTCGTCAAGAATATGGTGGCCGGTGCCGCCGGGATTGATTTGGTGGCCTTTGTGATAGCCGCCGATGAAGGGGTGATGCCTCAGACCCGTGAGCATTTCGAGATCTGTAAGCTGCTGGGGGTGCAACAGGGGTTGGTGGTGATCACCAAGAAGGATATGGTGGATGCTGAATGGCTGGAGCTGGTGCAAGACGATGTTCGGCAGTTTCTTGCCGACAGTTTCCTTGAAAAAGCCCCCATGTTTGCGGTTTCCGCCACCACTGGAGAAGGGATCGAGGCGGTGCGGGCTGAACTTGACCGGCTGGTGAGCAAGAGCGAACTTGCTGAAGCGCACGGGCCGTTCCGCTTGCCGGTGGATCGTATCTTCACCATGAAGGGGTTCGGGGCGGTGGTCACCGGCACTTCCATCTCTGGTCGCATCGCAGTGGGGGATGAGGTGGTGATCTATCCCCAAGAGCTGGCGGGTAAAATCAGGGGCATTCAGGTCCATAGCAACGATGTTGAGGAGGTTGAGGCTGGGCATCGTACCGCCATCAATGTGCAGGGCATTGACAAAGAGTTGATCGGACGCGGTGATATGCTGGCCACGCCGGGTTCTCTGCATCCTTCCTACATGTTGGATGCTGAATTTCTTTATCTCTCCGGCAATAAGAAACCATTTAAGAACCGGGCTCGGGTTCGTGTTCATCTTGGCACTGCTGAGGTGATGGGACGGGTTGTCCTCCTTGATGATGAGGAGGCGTTGCCCGGTTCCACCTGCAATGTTCAGTTGCTCCTGGAAGAACCGGTGACCGCTTGGCCGGGAGACCGTTACGTGGTGCGAAGTTATTCGCCGGTTTATACCATCGGCGGCGGGGCGGTGCTGAACGGAGTTTCTCTGCGGAAGCGTCGTCGTTTTCGGCCCGAAAACGGTGCTGCCTTCAAGATCTTTCTAGAGGGCGGGCAGGAAGAGTTGGCGCAACTGCATATTCGGGAAAGCGGCTTTGCCGGTCTTACCTTTGATGAACTGGCGGTACGGTTGGGACTCTTCGGCAAACGGCTTAAGAAGTTGTTGAGCGGCCCTCTCTCCGCCCGAAAAATCATGGTGGTGGAATCCGATAAACAACGGATGGTTGAAGAGAGCGTGTTCTTAAGCCTCACCGACAAGGTGGTGGCCATCCTTACCGCCTATCATACTGAAAACCCCATGCAGAGTGGTTTGGCCAAGGAAGAGTTGCGTTTTCAGTTGCAACGAGGGCTGGATCAACGTCTTTTCCAGGTGCTCCTCAACGATCTGGTCAAATCGGGTCGGATTGTCCAGGCCGATGCGGAAGTGCGGTTGGCCGATCATCAGGTTTCCTTCAAGGAAGACGAGGAATCCCTGCGGCGGGATATGGAGCAACTGTATGCTGATGCGGGCCTGAAACCGCCCACCCTCAAAGAGGTGGTCAGCCGTTTTGATTCCTTGCCCCAGGCGCGGGTTCGTGAGATGCTGGCCTTGCTGGTGCGAGATAAATCAGTGCTCAAGATTAACGAGGATCTTTATTTCCATGCCGCCACTCTCGATGCCTTGGCTGAGCAGGTACGTGAATTTTGTCGAGGAGGTGGTGAACTTGATGCCCAGAGCTTTAAGGGGATGACCGGCCTGACCCGGAAATTTTCTATCCCGCTCCTTGAGTATTTCGACAAGATAAAACTCACCATTCGGGTGGGTGATAAGCGTATCCTGCGCGAACGTAAGGCGTAGAAGGAGAAACGTCATTTCCAAGGTCACCGGCAATATCCAAGGTTTGAAGCCCGCGCAACGTAAAAGCCTTGATCGTCTTGCCTCGCGCCGATTCTCGCCGGAATTCATTATCAGCCCGGAACTGGCTCGTGCCCTTACCGAAACGTCAGTGGCCATCGCTCGTCAGATTGGTTTGCTGATCAATCGCGTCGGTCATGTTGAATGCGTGATTGTTGGTGACCACAAGACCATTGTTATCCCCGTCCTTAATCAGATTCGTTCCGCCGGTGGCCGTTTGAAGGGGTTGCGTTGCGTGCATACCCATTTGGCCGGGGAGCCCATCAGTGAAGATGATCTGATGGATCTGCTCTTTCTCCGCCTTGATTTGATGGCGGTACTGAAGGCTCAGCCTGATGGTTTGCCGGAAAAATTGTATGCAGTGCATCTTCTTCCTGCCGGTGGCGACGAGCAATGGCACTTCCTGCCGCCGGTGGTTCCTGCCCAACAGCCTGCCAACTTTCTGGAATTGATCACCGCCCTTGAAGACGAATTCGTTCGTTTGCGCCCGGTACGCGAGGTTGACCGGGGCCGAGACCGGGCTATTCTGATCAGCGTCACCACCATGGCAAAAAAAAACGCTGAGGAATCAGTGGACGAATTGATTGAACTGGCTCGTTCCGACGATGTGCTGGTGCTGGACACCGTTATCCAGAGGCGGAACCGGATTAATCCTCGCCTGATCCTGGGCAAGGGCAAGCTGGGCGAATTGATGCTCACCGCCCTGAGATTTAATGCCAACCTGCTCATCTTTGATCAGGAGTTGAACCCTTCGCAGATCCGTTCCATCACCGATCACACCGAAATGCGGGTTATTGATCGAACCCAGTTGATCCTCGATATTTTCGCCCGCCGGGCTTTGAGCCGGGAAGGGAAGTTGCAGATCGAGATGGCGCAGCTCAAGTATATGTTGCCCCGGTTGGGGATGCGTGATGATGCTCTGTCCAGACTCACTGGTGGTATCGGTGGCCGTGGCCCCGGTGAGACCAAGCTTGAGGTGGACCGGCGGCGGATCAATGATCGCTTGGCCAAACTGGGTAAACGATTGAAAGAGGTAAGCCGTGAACGTTATAATCGGCGGGCTCGACGGCGGAAGCGGGATCTGCCGGTGTTGTCGCTGGTGGGGTATACCAACGCCGGTAAATCGACTCTTCTTAATACCCTCACCAACAGTGAGATTGTCGCCGAGGACAAGCTTTTTGCCACCTTGGATCCCACCAGCCGTAGGCTCCGTTTTCCTGAGGAAATGGAGGTGATTATTACCGACACGGTGGGGTTTATCCGTAACCTCCCGGCAGATCTGTTGCAGGCCTTCAAGGCGACCCTGGAGGAATTGCACGAGGCGGACGTGCTGGTGCATGTGGTTGATCTCGCTAACCCCCGTTTTGTGGATCAGATGCAGGTTGTTGACGATTTGCTGCGGGATCTTGATTTGAGTGGTATTCCCTGTCTGCGTCTATTTAATAAGAGTGACCTGGTGGGCGAGGAGTTTGCCGCGCGAATGGCGGTGGAGTACGGGGCAATTTTAATCTGTGCGCGGGATGCGGCCACTTTTGTTTCTTTTCTCGCTGAGGCGCAAAGGTTGGTGCGGGAGCGATGGCCGGTGTTGAGGTGATTTGTGTTTGTGGCTGGCGCTGCTGGCATGATTTAAAAAGGTGGAGATTGCGTCCAGGTATGGTGTCTAGGCATCTGTTCTGCTGTTGGGTGGCAGGATTTGTTGAACTAGTGATGATGTGTTGGCCTATGGAGATTTTTGTATGAATTTACGGCTTGTAATTATCCTTATTTTGTCCGGATTTGGAGTTGCGCCCCTAGCCTTGTTGATCAGTATTAACTTTCCCAGCGTGCTGGCGCGTTTGGATCTGGCTGCGCAGCAGGAGAGTATCTCAAGGTTACAGAGTGAACAATATGGCTTGAATGTTCGGGTTGAGCGTCTTAAAGAGCGAGTTTCCTCGTTGGCCAGTCTGCCGGGGGCAAAGGATATTATTGGTCACCAGGAATCCCTTGGCATTGATAGGGAAAAAGCGGTTAAACGTCTTTCTGGCCTTATTGAGAAATGGTTCGGTTCTCATCGTGAGATTTTGAATGTTCGCTTGATTGATATTCATGGTAAGGAGCATCTGCATCTGACTCGTAACGGTAGCGGTTCGCTTAGGCAGGTTGGCAACGGAATCAACCATCAACATGTTGCGTCTGAGTTTTGCATGACTGGGCTCAAGGTGCCGTTTGGGTCAGTTAAGGTCAGTGATATTGATCTGAATCCTCGTCCTGCTGGTCATAATATATCTCAGGCCTACGGTATTTCACTTGTTACCCCGGTGGTTGCAGCAAAAGGGAAAATTATCGGGGTGCTTTGCTTTCGAGTTAATATGACCGATTTTTTACGTGATTATGCCGAATCTCTTTGGCTTGATCGGGAGGGTAATTCTCTCCGGCGTATTCAAGAAGCGGTTTTAGGCAAAGATAGAGATGATTCTGAAGGTTTTGGTGTTGCCGAGACGGAAGAGTTCCCAGGTTTAAAATCTCTACTTGTTGCTAATCAAGCGGTTGTTTGGAGTGGCGAGGGTGGGCGTAAGGTTGCCTGGCAGCCGATCATTTTCAATGAGCATATGGCTGCTACTCTTTGGGTTGGTCATGACGTAGATCGTGGTGATCTTGAACGTTGGCTTGAAAAACGTCAAAAGCATATGGCGGTTATTTTCCTTGTCCTGGTTCTGGGGGTTATCTTTTTGGCCGGGCGAGTGGCTTCTTTCATTGATCGGCGGAAGGTGGAATTGGTAGAGGGATTTGATGCAATTCTTACTGGTTCGAAACCAAGGCCTTTTGGGTGGAGTTATTTGCGGGAGATGCGGCAAATGGCTGATGAGCTTAATATCCTTGCGGAGCGATATTTTGATATGCGCCTTGCCCGGCAGCGTGCCGAGGATGAATTACGGGAAAGCAATGCCCGGCTTGAGGAAATAGTGGAGAGGCGCACCGCTGAACTTTTTGCCACCAATGAACAGTTGAGCGAGGAAGTTGAAGAACGCTCTCGGGCCGAAGAGGAAATGATCAAGTATCGCGAACATCTGGAAGAAATGGTTCAGCAACGGCTGGTTGAATTGGCTGAAACTAATGAACAGCTGCAGTTAGAGATGGTGCGGCGCAAACATGCGCAGGATTCCATGCGCAAGAATGAAGCGCGGCTCCGGGTGATCCTTGATTCGGTGCCCATCGGCATTTTCATTGTTGATCGTGAAAAACAAACCATTACCTATGCAAACCCAGCTGCTGCCGGGATGATCGGCGCTGATTCGCCCTCCGTTCTTAACGGATCGCAGTGTCATTCCTTTTTTTGTGAGGGGGATAAGGGGCAGCAGCGGTGCATTGGCATGAATGATCGTTTCGAGCAGGCCGATGTCACCCTGCAAAGGTTGGACGGCTCGCCCTTGTCGGTGTTGAAGACCGTGATTCCCCTAACCCTTGCCGACCGGCCTTGCCTGTTGGAAAGTATTACCGATATTACTGAATTAAAACTTATGGCTACTCAGAATGAGGCTTTGCAGGAGCAGTTACTTCAGTCTCAAAAAATGGAGGCGGTGGGGGTTCTGGCCGGCGGGATTGCCCATGATTTCAACAACCTGCTGACCATTATTCAGGGGTCGGCGGATCTTGCGATGCTCAGTTCCTCGGTGGAGCAGAAGGAGCACCGGTACTTGGGACAGATCAAGGAAACCACCGAGCGGGCCGGTAATCTGGTTCGGCAGCTTCTTCTCTTCAGTCGTACCCAGCCCATGACCCTCTCTATTTTGCGTTTGAATGATGTGGTCGAGAACCTGTTGAAGATGCTCAAGCGCCTCATCGGTGAGGATATTGAGATTATTACTGACTTGTCCACAGATTTAGTGCTGGTTGAGGGTAATGCCGCCAATGTTGAGCAGGTGATCATGAATCTTGCCGTTAATGGTCGTGATGCCATGGATAACGGCGGTAAGCTTTATATCCGTTCCTGCAATGTGGAGTTTGATGAAAAAACAGCGGCAACAATGTCTGATGCACGTCCCGGTTGTTTTGCCTGTTTGGAGGTAACCGATAGTGGTGGCGGCATAGATGAAGAGACCCTGCAACATATCTTTGAGCCGTTTTTTACCACCAAGGAGGCGGGCAAGGGCACCGGTCTGGGTTTGGCTGTGGTTTACGGGATTGTCAAACAGCATCAAGGTTGGATTGATGTTGTCGGTGTGGAGGGGCAAGGGACTTCTTTCAAGATATATCTGCCCGCCAGTGTTGGGGAGTCTGTTGATGAGGTTATTGAATCCACGGAGCTCCATTTGCAAGGGGAAGGACAGCGGGTGCTGGTGGTTGAGGATGATGAAACCTTGCGGCGGTTGATCGCTGATACCCTTGAACGGAAAGGGTTTAAGGTTTTGCAGGCCGTGGACGCAGTTCAAGCCCTTGATATTTTCCAGCAGGAAAACGGTGCCTTTGACTTGCTGTTCAGTGATGTGGTGATGCCCGGTGAGCACAACGGGATCCAATTAGCTGATCTGATCAGGGAGAAACGGCCTGAAATGCCGGTGATTTTGTCCAGCGGTTACACGGATCAAAAGTCTCAGTGGGCGATCATCGAGGAACGTGGCTTTGCTTTCTTGCAGAAACCATTCAATATTGTCACTCTGGTGCGGATGGTTTGCGAAACCATGCAGGGGAATGGGAGAGCCGGTGAGTAATCTTGTAACTTCAAAGCCATTGGTGGTAACGGCGATGAAATCGTGGTTCTTGGCGGGCTTGCTGTGGTGCGGGGCATTGGTCTTGATGGCCGCGTTGCTGCTCCCGGCCCAGGTTCTTTATGCCCAGGATGCAGCTATTACGGAGATAGTGGTTACCAATTCAACCACCGACCTCTTGTTGTATTGTTCCGTGGAGAACAGTTTTACCGCCGAGATGGAGGAGGGGGTTCGTAACGGCATTCCGGTAACCTTTACCTTTTTTGTTAACCTGGATCAGGATCGCGCTTATTTGCCGGATCGGGAGGTGGTGTCCCTTTCCTTTGATCACACCTTGAGCTATGACAGCCTGAAAGAGGAATATCGGCTCACCTTACGAGGTGATAACGGCAAAAGCGTTAATATTTCGTCTTTTAAGGAAGCGAAGCGGTTGATGGCCGAGGTGAATGGTTTTAAGGTGGTATCATTAGACAGCTTGACTCCTGACGGGGAGTATACCTTAGCCATTAAGGCGCGGCTGGCCAAGAAGACCCTGCCCTTGAATTTTCATTATATTGTCCCTTTTTGGCATTTATGGGATTTTGAAACGGATTGGCGTACCGTGCAGTTTCGGTACTGATGGTCATTTTACGCCGCTGCGATAAGGGATTTACAGCTTTCTCGCCTTGGCGGTGAATTTGGGGATTGGGATGGCGGATTCTTTATCAACATTTGACAACGATGCAGCCGAGACGGCGCTTTTTGAGGCTCGGGCCCGCAAGCGGCGGCGTATCCGTTTTGTTATCCTCCTCTGCTGTGTGTTGATTCCGTTTTTTACCTATCTTGAAACCAAGGTTTTTCAGGTCGGGGCCATCTCCTTTCCCATTAGTGGCAATGTGCTGGTTTTTGTCCTGATCAATGTCAATATCCTCCTCCTCCTGCTGATGGTTTTTCTGGTGCTCAGGAACCTGGCGCAATTGATCTTTGAGCGGCGGCGGCAATTCCTCGGTACTGGCTTGCGTATCAAGTTAGTTATTTCCTTTGTTTCTCTTTCCTTGATCCCCACCGCGTTGCTATTTTTTATCTCTCTGCAGTTTGTTTCTACCAGTATGGATTACTGGTTCAATATCAACGTCGAGCAGTCGTTGGTTGCCTCCCTTAGTATCGGTAAGGAGGTGTACCAGAATGCTCGCCGCCAAGTTACCACCCAGGGGGGGAATCTGGCCCGACGTCTTGAGCAGGGTGGTCTGCGCTATGGCAGCGGCCAGGGGTTGGCGGCTCGTTTAAGTGATTTGCTGGAAAGTTACAATTTGGCCGCTTTACAAGTGGTTTCCGAACAGCGGATGTCGTTGGCCGATGCCTTTGCGACAGGGATTAGCATTGACGCGGTGCCGGATGTGCCGGTGGATCTTTTTCGGGCGGTGTTAGCTGGAAAAGAGGAGGGGGGGGCAGTGGTCATTCAGGAGGTGGCTGTCGGCGAGTTGGTGCGGGGAGTAACCAAGATGCACTTGTTGACCCCGAACGGGCAGAGTCGCCAATGTGTGTTGGTCACCTCCTTGTTGATCCCCAGAGCTCGTCTTGAGCGGATGAATGTTATTTCCCAAGGACTGGAGGGGTATCGGCAGTTGATGTTGCTGAAAACACCCATCAAGACCAGCCTGCTGGTGATGCTTTTGATCGTCACCTTATTGATTGTTTTTGCGGCGATTTGGTTTGGCTTCTACGTTGCTCGCGGCCTCACTGTCCCCATCGGTAAACTGGCTGATGCCACCAGGAGGGTTGCCGAAGGGGAGTTGGATTTTGTTCTTGAAAAAAGCTCCGGCGATGAGATGGGTACCCTGGTTGATTCCTTTAACCGAATGACCCGTGATCTGCTTGCCCATAAGCATCAGATTGAGGAGGGAAATCAGGCCCTGCAGGCTGGTAATCAGGAGCTTGACAAGAGGCGGCGCTACACCGAGATTATCCTGCGCAATGTTGCCGCCGGGGTTATTTCCGTGGATGAAAAGGGGTTGGTGAGCACCATCAACCGCTTTGCCGAAGAATTGCTTGGGGTTAAGCATGATCAGGTTCTCGGCAGAGATTATCACGATATTCTTCGGCCTGAACATCTGGTCATTCTTGATGCTTTTCTTGATGAACTGGTGGCCTCCGGCAAGTTGTCCATGCAGCGGCCGCTGCGGTTGACGGTTCGTGATGAAACCATTTTCCTGCGGGTCAATTTTACCAAGCTTGAGGATGAAGAGGGGCATCCCCTTGGCGTGGTGCTGGTCTTTGATAATCTTACCGAGCTTGAAAAGGCGCAACGGATGGCGGCTTGGCGCGAGGTGGCGCGGCGTATTGCCCACGAGGTTAAAAATCCTCTCACCCCCATTCAGCTATCCGCCCAGCGGTTGCGGAAGAGATATTTGCACCGCATCGAAGGTGAGCGGGAGGTTTTTGATCTCTGCACCAAGACCATTATTAACCAAGTGGATGAACTGAAGCGGTTGGTCAGCGAATTTTCCAGTTTTGCCCGCATGCCAAGCGTACAGAAGAGCGTCAATAAGCTGTCGGAGATGATCCTGGAGGTGCTGGCCCTCTACCGAGAAGCACACAAGCATATCGATTTCCGTTTCAGCGATGATCCGGCCGTTCCTGATTTCTCCTTTGATCGTAAACAGCTGAAACGGGTATTGGTTAATCTCATCGATAATGCGGTGGCGGTACTTCCCTCCGCTGGTGGGGGGGAAATAGAGATTCTCCTTTCTTTTGATGGCGATGGGCAGCGGGTTTTTGTCGAGGTACAGGATAATGGTCCGGGGATTGTTGAAGAGGATAAGTTGCGTCTTTTTGAACCATATTTTTCCACCAAGAAATCAGGTACCGGTCTAGGCCTTGCCATTGCCACCACGGTGGTGGCCGATCATGGCGGTTACTTGCGGGTAAAGGATAATGAACCCTGCGGCAGCCGCTTCATCATCGAGTTGCCGTTAAAAAGTTCTGAATAGTTATGGCATAAGTTAGATGTTGCCAGGGGTGGGGGTAGGATATATCCTGTAATGATTGGGGATGAAATTGCTTAGCGTTTTTGGGGCTGGGTGGTGGAGTCCTAGTGCTTTTTTAATCTCTTTAGGTGAAATCAATGCCTAACCGAATTCTTGTCATTGATGATGAGGCCAGCATCCGCGAGTCCCTTACCGGCATTCTGTCCGATGAGGGCTTTGAGGTGGTTTGCGCCGAAAGCGGTGAGCTGGGGCTGACCCTGCTTGAGACTGAACAGGTTGATCTTGTCTTGCTGGATATCTGGATGCCGGGCATTGATGGCATGGAGACATTGAAGCGGCTCAAAGAAGCGCACAGTCATTTGCCGGTGATTATGATTTCTGGTCACGGCAATATCGAAACAGCGGTGCAGGCCACCCATTTGGGTGCCTTTGATTTCATTGAAAAACCACCCTCCTACGACAAGATTGTTCTTTCCATCAACAATGCCCTGCGCTTGTCGCTGCTGGAGAAGGAGAATCTGATCCTGCGTCAGCAAACGGAGCGCAAGCCATCTCTCACCGGCGAATCGGCGGCGATCAAAAATCTTCAACAGCAAATTGATTTGGTGGCGCCCACCGATGCCTGGGTGTTGATCAGGGGTGAGCATGGCACCGGTAAAGAATTGGTGGCGCAAAGTATTCATCAACACTCGAAATGCAGTGGCCGCCCGATGATCGAGTTGAACTGTGCGGCCATTCCGGAAGAATTGATCGAGTCCGAATTATTCGGTCACGAAAAGGGTGCCTTTACCGGGGCCACCGCCGGTAAGCGCGGCAAGTTTGATCTGGCCGATGGCGGGATGCTTTTTCTTGACGAGATCGGCGACATGAGCATGAAGACCCAGGCCAAGATCCTGCGCATCTTGCAGGAGCAGAAATTTGAGCGGGTGGGTGGTTCCAAAACCTATTCGGTCAATGTGCGGGTGCTTGCAGCCACCAATAAGGATCTTGAGAAAGAGATTGAGGAGGGAAATTTCCGGGCCGATCTCTTTTATCGTTTGAACGTGGTGCCGATCTTTGTGCCGTCGTTGCGGGAGCGGTTGGCTGATATTCCGTTGCTGGTGGCGGATTTTCTTGTGCAAATTTCTCGCAAAGGGTTGGGGGCAAAGAGTTTGAGTGACGAGGCGATGACGGCTCTATCCCGCCATTCCTGGCCTGGCAATGTTCGTGAGTTACGTAATTTCATGGAACGGGCGGCGATTATGACCCCTGGGGCGGAGATCTCTGCCGCCATGGTCCAGTCACTGTTGCAGCCCGGGCCAATTGCAAGTAGTTCCAGCACCGACATTGCTGCCGGATTTGAAGAGTTGTTTGGAGGCGGTAACTTCAAGGAGGCGAAACGGATCTTTGAACGGGAGTTCCTGCAACGTCGCCTGCACGAAAACCAGGGCAATATTACCCAGACCGCTGAGCAGGTGGGCCTTGAACGCAGCCATTTGCATAAAAAGCTTAAATCTTTTACCGACGATGAAGATTCGTGAGTATTGTTGGACTAATTTTTTGTAAATGTAATTCTAACCTGGGTTATTGATGATGGAAGATCCCCCCCATAGCAATCTGCCGGATCAGAAAGAACTTGAGAAAGAGCTCTCCGAGTACCTGTCTAAAAAGTATGGGGAGCGGGTCAAGATCGTTTCCTCCGGGATCCTGCCCAATGTTTCTTTTCAAGAGGAAAAGCCGCCGGTTGCCCAAAAGCCTGAAAAGAAGAAACCGTTTAATTTCAGTTTGACCCCGGAAGAGCTGGTGGCTTATCTCGATGAGTACGTGGTGCGGCAGGACGAGGCCAAGGCGGTGTTGGCCACCAAGGTCTGCACCCATTTCAACCGGATTCGTTTTGCCGAAGAGCATCCCGAGAAGCGCCAGCACCATGTGGGTAGAATCAAGAATAACGTCCTGCTGATGGGGCCCACTGGGGTGGGGAAAACCTTCCTGGTTAAATTGATCGCCCAGCGCTTGGGGGTGCCCTTTATCAAGGGTGATGCCACTAAATTCAGTGAAACCGGTTATGTGGGTGGTGATGTGGAGGATCTGGTTCGCGATCTGCTCCGAGAGGCCGATGGCGATATCGAGCGCGCCCAGCATGGGATCATCTATGTGGATGAGATTGATAAGATTGCCACCAGCCATTCGCGTTTGGGGCCGGATGTCTCTCGCACCGGTGTTCAGCGGGCTTTTCTGAAACCCATGGAGGAGACCGAGGTGGAGTTGAAGCAACCCCATGATCCGGTGTCGCAACTGGAGGCCATTGAGCATTTTCGCTCCACCGGCAAGCGGCAACGGAAGGTGGTTAATACCCGCAATATCCTCTTTATCATGAGCGGTGCT
>JAQYVW010000032.1 GCA_030145325.1 Desulfurivibrionaceae bacterium | reverse complement strand
GCCTGGACCGAAGTTGGTGGCGAGATTCTCTATATTGAGGTGTCGATTCTCAATGGCAGCGGCAAGCTGACTCTCACCGGCCAGTTGGGCGATGTGATGAAGGAGTCGGCGCAGGCGGCGTTGACCTATTGCCGATCCCGGCTGGGCGACCTTGATCTGGAGGAGAAGTATTTCGAGAGTGTGGATGTCCATATCCATGTTCCGGCCGGCGCTATCCCTAAGGATGGCCCTTCCGCCGGGGTGACCATGGCCACCGCTCTTTATTCAGCTCTTTCCAAGAAAAAAATGCGTGGCGATGTGGCCATGACCGGCGAGATCACCCTGCGTGGTCGGGTGCTCCCCATCGGCGGCTTGAAAGAGAAAGCCTTGGCCGCTCTCCGGGCCGGGATCAAGACGGTGATTATTCCAGATCAGAACACCAAGGATCTGGTTGATATCCCCAAGGATCTTCGTGACAAGCTTAAGTTTGTGCCGGTGAAGAAGATGGATGATATTTTGCCTCACGTTTTCTAGAAAAACTGGCAACTAGGGCATTGAGTAAGATGGAGCAGGAAGAAGAGAACCCACGTGCAGGCTTTGGCTTTTGGCGGCTATGCAGGTTTTTTTCCCTGCTCCTTTTTTTGTCCTTGTTTGCTGCGGTGGGCTGGCTTTATCTCTACGCCGTAACCCCAATGGCACCGGGAGCCGAGGTTGGCCGCACCGTGCTGATTCCATCCGGCGTTACCCTGCCAAGTATTCAGCAGATTTTGGTGGGAAAAGGATTGGTGGCCGATGATTTTCGTTTTCGCCTTCTTGCCCGTTTGTTGCGGGTGGGGCGACGCCTCCAGGCAGGCGAGTACCATCTTTCGCAAAGTCTTTCTCCGGCACAGATCCTTTTTGAGCTTGAGTCTGGGCGGATTGTCCAGCGGCCGGTAACCATCCCCGAAGGTGCCAATATTAAAGAAGTGGCGGCGATTCTAGCCGCTGGTGATTGGCTGGGGCGGGAAGAGTTTTTGCGGTTGGCTACTGATGCCGATTTTGTGCAGCGGCAGATGCAGATTAAGGCCGCCAGTCTCGAAGGATATCTCTTTCCCGATACCTATTATCTTACTCGCGGCCAGCAGGGGACGGAGATCATTGCCATGATGGTGGCACGACTGCGAGCGATGCTGGCTGACTTGGGCATCGACAAAGATGGCAAGGTGGCGCAGGGGTTGACCCTGCACCAGTTGTTGACTTTGGCCTCCATCGTCGAAAAAGAGACTGCGGCGCCGTCCGAGCGTCCGTTGATTGCCAAAGTCTTTCTCAATCGTCTTCAGAAAGGGATGCGTCTCCAGACCGACCCCACCGTTATCTATGGCTTGAAAAACTTTAACGGCAACTTGACTCGCAAAGACCTACGGACTAAGACCCCTTACAATACCTATCAGGTCAAGGGGTTACCTCCAGGGCCAATCGCTAATCCTGGCCGCGCCAGTATTGAGGCGGTTCTTCATCCGGCCACTGGTTCCTTTCTCTATTTTGTCTCAAAAAACGATGGCACCCACTACTTTTCAAAGACCCTTGCCGAGCATAACCGGGCGGTGAGGAAGTACCAGAAGCGTCCCCGTCGCCGTTGAGGGCTGTTGGGTGGTGTTTTTTTTGTAAAACGCGCCACCGGCAAAGATGATCTTGCCCATATCCTCTAATCTCCAGTGGTTGGTGGTAACCCGTCACCGCCCGCAGCGGGGTGGTGTTGGTTCCGGTGGTTGGGGGGAGTAGAGGTTTTTGCAGTCCCGAGAAAAATGAATATCGGGTATATAATTGGAAGATTAGGCTGGGCACGATTAGTTTCGGCAGGCGAGATTTTAGGAAGGTGAGATAGTAAAAATGACTTTTTATTGCAAGAATTTTGAGATTGGCACCGATCAGTGTACGAAGCTCCATAGTGAGTGTATCCCCGGTCGCCCCGGCTGTGTTCTGGAAGGGCGGATGGCGCTCAGTGAAGAGTTGCAGGCGCGCATCGACAAACTGGAAGAAGAGCGGCTGGCGCGGGTGCAGGCAAGGGGTGAGGAAGAATGAGCTGGCTTGTTTGTGGGCAGAATCCTGCCACGGTTATTGCTAGCAATCTGCCCGGTCGATCATGAACGCTACGCTCCTGGCCAGTCTCCAGAATATCTTCGGCTACCACTCCTTTCGGCCCCTACAGGGCGAGGTTATCCAAGGGCTGATCAACGGTGAAGATGCCTTTGTCCTGATGCCCACCGGGGGCGGTAAGTCGCTCTGCTATCAGATCCCGGCCCTGCATCGAGAGGGGGTGGGGATTGTCGTTTCGCCCCTTATCTCCTTGATGCAGGATCAGGTGGATGCCTTGCTGGGCTGCGGGGTGCGGGCTGCCTTTTATAACTCGTCGTTGAAGAGTAAAGAGGCGCGGCAGGTGTTGGCCAAGCTCCATGCCGGCGAGCTTGATCTCCTCTATATCGCTCCGGAACGGTTGCTCGGTGATGAGTTTCTGACCCGGCTGGCCGATATTCCCATCTCCCTTTTTGCCATTGATGAAGCGCATTGTGTTTCTCAGTGGGGGCATGATTTCCGCCCTGAGTACTGTAAGCTTGGCCGTTTGCGGGAGGTCTTTCCGCAGATTCCTCTCATCGCTCTCACCGCCACTGCTGAGTCTCATACCCGTCAGGATATCCTCCAGCGTTTGGGGCTGGATCGTGCCAAGCAGTATGTGTCTGGCTTTGACCGGCCCAATATCCGTTATTCGGTGCTGGATAAGAAGAAACCCTTTGTTCAGTTGTCGGCTTTTCTTGCCAATCATGGTGATGAGGCAGGGATAATCTATTGCCTGAGTCGAAAACGGGTGGAGGAGGTGGCCGGGAAACTTCAGAAAGCAGGGGTGGCTGCCGCTTCTTACCATGCCGGGCTTCCTGCCGGAGAACGAAAACGGGTGCAGGATGATTTTCAGCGTGATGACCTCCGGGTGATTGTCGCCACGGTGGCTTTCGGGATGGGTATCGACAAATCCAATATCCGTTACGTGGTTCATTACGATATCCCCAAGAATATTGAAAGTTATTATCAGGAAACCGGCCGCGCTGGGCGAGACGGGCTGGCGGCCGAGGCCCTGCTGCTCTTAGGCTACGGTGATGTGGCGGTGGCGCGCGGGTTGATTGAAAAATCCGGCAATCCAGAGCGGAAACGCATCGAGCTGCATAAATTGAACGCCATGGTGGGTTTTGCCGAGGCGGCAAGTTGTCGGCGGCGGATTCTCCTTGGTTATTTTGGGGACCGTCTGGTAGAGGATTGCGGCAACTGCGATATCTGTCTTGATCCGCCGCAGATGCTTGATGTTACCGAGGATGCCAGGAAGGCGTTATCTTGTGTCTATCGGGTGGGGCAGCGGTTTGGGGTGGGGCATGTGGTTGATGTTCTGCGTGGTTCCGGCAAGGAGCGGATAAAGCAACTGGGCCATGACCGCTTGAGCACCTACGGGATCGGCGCGGCGCAGAGCCAGGAATATTGGTCGGCCGTGCTGCGGCATCTGGTTCATCATGATTTTCTTGACCAGGATGTGGGTAACTATTCGGTGCTGAAGCTCACCGATGCGGCTTGGCCCTTGTTGCGTGGGGAACAGTCCCTGGCCATGGCAGCACCCAGAGTGCGACCGGCGAAGGCGGTAAAGAAGGTGCGGCGCAAGGTTGGGGCCATCGATTACGATCAGGAGTTGTTCGGACGGCTGCGGGTACTACGCAAAGCACTGGCTGATGCGGCCGGGGTGCCGCCCTTTGTGGTTTTCAGTGATGCCTCGTTGGCGGAAATGTCGGCGGCACTGCCCACCGATAACGAATCGTTTCAGGCCATTCACGGGGTTGGCGCCAGTAAGCTCAAGCGTTACGGGCCAGCCTTCCTTGATGAGATCCGCAACTATCGTGAGCAAGGGGATTGATGAGAGGAGAAAACCATTTTTTTGCCTCGGTAATTGTCTTTTGAGACCGGAAGATGGTTGGCGTGGGGATCAGATAAAAAAGGCCGGTTGCGTTAAAACGCATCCCGGCCTTTTGGGTTGGTGGGGACGAAAGCCATTATCGCTTGCCATGTTCCTTCAGAGCCTTCAGGTAGGGGCCGAATAATTCCTCATAGGAGCGCAACCCTTTGGTGAGGATGGTGTCGATATACTGGACGTCGTTTTCGTTAACGGTGAGATTGGCGCTTAATGCCAGCGCTTCTAGATCGTAAAGGGTGCGGAATTCGGGGCCGATGAGCAGATAGAACATGTAGCGGCGTTTGCTCATTCCCATTTCACCCATGTGTTCATGGAATAGCGAGCCGTCTAGGTTGGCGCCCTCGTAACTGCTGTGTAAGGCCACTGCCGCATAGTCGGTGAAGCGCATCTCTTCAATGGCCTCCTCGGCGGAATTTTTGAATACCGGCATGTAATTGCGTGACTCAAAGGCCTTGACCACCTGTTCGCGCATTTTTCCTTCCTTCATAAGGATCAAAGCCATGGGGATATCGGAAACCACCGCTTTTTCACTGAGTTCGCCGCTGGCCAGCCAGCTGACATCGGGCGGATGGGGAGCTTCCGGGGGAGGCTTGACCTGTTGGTTGTTTTCGGACTTGGCTTTTTCTAGCAGTTCATTGCCACCCGGCGGCAAGGTGTGGTCGTCATCTTGTTCGGTGCCGAGCAGGTCGGCCATGACCTCGCCACCGATGGTGCGCCCGTCCGACGTCATTTCAATGGGGGTCTTGCAGTGGGGGCAGCCTATTTTGAGGGTTTTGCCCAAGGTCAAAGCGGCCAAAGCCTGATCCACCTTGGCCTGTTGCGCTTCATTAAGTTTGATATCGTTATGACAATGCGGACATTGCGAGATCATAATTTCTTCCTCCGGTGACAATGATAACATGCGCAAGGCATGGCAAGTTTTTCAAGACACCCTCTAGCGACGACCAAAGGGGTTTTCTTCTTCCTTTTTTTGATCCATGGCCAGGCCGGTGATCCCGGTGGTGGATTCGCCGCGCTCCGCTTTGATCCGGTCGAGACCACGGCCCACTGCGCTCTTGCGGCTGCAGTAGCCCATGGCGGTTTCTTCGGTGATCAGCCCTTGGTCAAACAGTTGCAACATGTGTTGATCAAAGGTCATCATCCCGTGGGCGGAGCCGTCTTCGATGACACCGTAGAAGGTTTTATCCTCGGTTTCGCCGTTGGCGATCAAATCTTTCACCCGCAGATTCATCCCCATGATTTCCAGAGCTGCCACCCGCCCGCCGCCGATCTTGGGCAGTAATCGTTGGCAGACAACCCAGCGGATGGTATCCACCAAGCGGTTGCGGACCTGATCCTGCTCTTCTTGGTCAAACATGCCGAGGATTCGGTTGATGGTCTGGCCAGCGTCCACGGTATGGAGGGTACTCATCACTAGATGGCCGGTTTCGGCAGCGGAAAGACCGATTTCCATGGTTTCCCGGTCACGCATCTCGCCAACCAGAATAATCTTGGGCGCTTGGCGGAGGGCGGCGCGGAGGCCGGAGGAAAAGGAGTCAAAGTCATTGCCCAACTCGCGCTGGTTAAAGGTTGCTTTGCGATGGGGATGGACATACTCGATGGGGTCTTCCAAGGTAACGGTGTGAACCGATTTCTCCTTATTGACCTTGTCCAAGAGGGCGGCCAGGGTGGTTGATTTACCGGAACCGGTGGCGCCAGTGACCAGGATCAAGCCATTTTTTTCTTCCGCCATCTTGTGGAAGACATCAGGCATCCTGAGATCCTGCAAGGTGGGGATGGTGGTTTCCAGCTTTCGGAGGACAGTGGAGAGGTTGGTTTTCTGGGAGAAGACATTGACTCGGAAGCGGGCTTTGTGTCCCAGCCAGTATGAGAGATCGCAGGAACCGTGGGTGACCAGATCGTCCAGCAGGCGGGGGTCACTGCCGATGATGTTGAGGGCAAAGGCTTCGGCCTGGAAGGGGGTTAGTTTCTTAACCTCCGGCTGCACCTGCACCGGCACCAATTGCCCTGATGATTCGACCTGGAGGGGTTTTCCCACTGTGATGTTGAGGTCGGAAACATTGCCGTAGGTTTCCAGCATGCTGGTGATCCAATAATCGATTTCCGGTTGTCTCATAACTGTCCTCGTTGTTAGTTGTCAGCTTGGCGCTGTTTTTTTATCAAAAAATAGAGTTGGCCGGATTGCTTCATGTTGCCGGCGGCGATTTCCGCGTAGGGGCCCGAGCCCCAGAAGAGATCCAGGCGGTTGTTGCCTTTGATTGCCGAGCCGCTATCTTGGTTGAGAATGAAACGGCCCATGGGTAACCATTCCGTTATCCGACCCATGTTGTCAAGTCCTGGTTTTTGCGAGCGCAGATACCCCAGCGCTCCGGCCGGGTAGCGGCGCTGATCCAGGGCCACCGAACGTCCGGCGGTAAGGGGCTCGCCGAGGCTTCCCGCCGGGTTTTGCTCTTCTTCGCCCCAGTTAAAGAAGATAAACGATTGGTTATAGTACAAAATACGTTCAACCTCTTCAGGATGAGCAGCAAGGTAGGCGCGAATAGAGGGCATGGTTACCTCCGCAAGCTCCATTTTTCCCTCATCGACCAGCAGCCGCCCGATACTGCGATAGGGGCGACCGTTTTTGGCGGCAAAATGTACCCGGCGCAAGTTCCCGTCTGGCAAGCGGATCTGTCCTGAGCCCTGCACGTGCAGGATAAAACAATCTAGGGGGCTGGAGAGATAGACCAGTTCGAGCCCTTTAAGTTGGTTTCCCTCTGTAAGCTGTTGTCGACTCCAGTAGGGGATAAGTTTGCCGTTGCTGATCCGTCCGAGGTGACCGTTGCGCTTAACCAGATCGGCGGGAACCCGGTACAAGGGGTAGCGGTAGGTGGAGGTTCTAGTCAAACTGCCCATAACTTCCGGTTCGTAATAGCCGGTGATCAACAACTTTTCATCGCTGGCTGCAGCGCAGATGGTAAATTGCTGCCGGACTTGTTGCCTAAATTCGGGGCTGGTGTGGCCATGTTTTTGCAGCAGAGCGGAAAAACTTTGCAACGATTCCAGTAACCAGCCGCTGCTGTAGAGACCGTTACAAAGTTTGATGGTTCGTTCCTTTGGTTGCCGCCGGAGGTAGTTAATACTGTGGCTCACCGCCTGGCGGAGCGAAGCGGCGGACAGGTCGTCGGTGAGAGCTGTCGGTTCTGCGCTGCCGGTGAGGGGTGAAAGCAGCAGCAAGCAAAATAGAAATGTCGCACCGAACACCGGAAGCCGTACAGTCATTTGAAACCTGTGTTTAGCAATTAAAAGGTAGTTGAACTTAATTTGTAACTACTCACAGGGTAGGGAGCTTATTCCCTCGATACCCGTAGCAGTACCTGTTTGCATGGTACCGGAGATGCTTGGCATGGTCCTGCGAACAGATAAGCCACCGAAGGGAGACTCCGATATACCTTGGTATGTGAGCAGGGCGCTAACGCAGCAAATATAGGTACCCTGTGAGCTGTCACCTATATTTTATATATGCTAGCTGATTTACAGCCAATTTCCAGTAAAAAAGATATGCAATATATCTTGCTGGTTGGCACCCATCTTGTCCTTGTTACTGTGCGGTGACCTACTTCTGCTTAATCGTCTTTTTTGCGAGCCAAGAAATAATTGTGTAGTTTTGCCTTGACCTTCTCTTCCTCAAATTGATACCACTGAAAGGTAGACTATCCTTTGCGGGGCAATGAACAAACACCAGGATGGCTAGATAGGAATTTCGGTATATAGGTAAATTCTAACAGAACATCGGTGTTCTGGCGTTGCGGGGCGGAATTGTTAAGCCGTCATCTTTATTGCCTGAAAAGAAATTATCCTGTTGAGCAATCTCGAACAACATCCGACACGGAGGAAGTAATGGGTACAGAAGAAAATAAAATTGAAAGTTTATCCACAGAACAACGGCTTTTTGCACCCCCGGTGCAAGGGCAGGATCAGGCCTATATCAAAAACATGGCGGAGTACGAAGCCCATTACCAGCGTTCCATGGATGACCCGGAAGGTTACTGGGGCGAGCGTGCCGAGGAGTTACTCTCCTGGGATAAGAAATGGGACAAGGTTCTTGAGGCGGATATGATCACGCCTAAGATTGAATGGTTCAAGGGTGGTAAGCTCAATGTCTCCGCCAACTGCCTTGACCGCCATCTCACCGATGGCCGCCGCAACAAGGCAGCCTTGATCTGGCAGGGCGAGCCTGAGGATGATGTCAAGGTTTACACCTATCAGATGCTTCATACCGAGGTCTGCCGCTTCGCCAATGTATTGAAAAAGATGGGGGTCAAGAAGGGTGATCGAGTGGCGGTTTATCTGCCCATGGTGCCGGAATTGGCCATTACCTTGCTGGCTTGTACCCGCATCGGCGCTATCCATAGCGTGGTTTTTGCCGGTTTCTCAGCCCAGAGTTTCAAGAGTCGGGTGCAGGATTGTGAGGCCAAGGTGGCGGTTACTGCTGACGCCGTCATCCGGGCCGGGAAGACCATTCCTTTGAAGCCCAATGCTGACATGGCCTTGGCCGAGTGTCCTTCCGTTGAGCATTGCGTGGTGGTCAAGCGTGGCGGCAACGAGGTGGCGATGAACGACCGTGATGTTTGGTGGCATGAGGCCATGGGTGCTGACGATATCAACGCCGATTGCCCACCTGAGTCCATGGATGCCGAGGATATCCTTTTCATTCTTTACACCTCCGGTTCCACCGGCAAGCCCAAGGGGGTGGTGCACACCACCGGCGGTTATCTCACCTATGCAGCGCATACCATGCAGTGTGTGTTTGATATCAAGGATAACGATGTTTACTGGTGTACCGCCGATATCGGCTGGATCACCGGTCATAGCTATATTCTCTATGGGCCGCTGGCCATGGGCGCTACCTCGGTGATGTTTGAGGGCGTGCCATCCTACCCCGGCCCAGATCGCTTCTGGCAGATTGTCGAGAAGTTTAAGGTGGATATCTTTTACACCGCTCCCACCGTGATCCGTGCCTTGATGCGGGAAGGAACCCAGTGGACTCAGAAGCATGATCTCTCATCCCTGCGGATTCTGGGTTCGGTGGGCGAGCCCATCAACCCGGAAGCGTGGATGTGGTATCACGAGCATATCGGCAAGAGCAAACTTCCCATTGTTGATACTTGGTGGCAGACCGAGACCGGCGGGATCATGATTTCGGCCCTGCCCTACGCGACCTCGCTGAAACCAGGGTCGGCCGCTAAGCCTCTGCCCGGAATTGATGCCGCCATCTATCGTGAAGACGGTACCGAGGCTGCGGCCAACGAGGGCGGTCATCTGGTGATGAAAAAACCTTGGCCTGGTATGTTGCGTGGTGTGTTCGGCGATCCGGCCCGCTACAAGAAAGCCTATTTCACCCGCTTTGAGGGGATTTATGACCCAGAGGATAGCTCTCGTTGCGACGAGGATGGCTACTTCTGGATCATGGGTCGTCTTGACGACGTGATCAACGTTTCCGGGCATCGTTTGGGCACCGCCGAGATTGAATCCGCCCTGGTAGCACATGCTGATGTGGCTGAGGCGGCAGTGGTTGGCGCACCCCATGAAATTAAGGGCCAGACCATCTATGCCTTTGTGACCATGAAGGCTGGGATTGAGATCAACGACCAGTTGATTGGTACTCTCCGCACCCATGTGCGGAAAGAGATTGGCCCCATCGCCACCCCTGAGTTTCTTCAATTCTCGGATGGCTTGCCTAAAACCAGGAGCGGCAAGATCATGCGCCGCATCCTGCGCAAGATCGCCGCTGGGCAAACCGAGGAACATGACTTCGGTGATACCTCCACCCTGGCCGATCCGTCAGTGGTTGATTCTCTGGTTGAAGGCAGTAAGGGGATTAGAAAGTAGGAAGGATTAGTCGTAAATACAGTCAGTCGCTGGTGAAAAGAGGGAGTTTGGGCCGGAAGGTTCGCTCCCTCTTTTTTTATGGTTAGAAAAGTGGCTTCTGTCTAGGCAAAGAAAGGTAGTTTTACCTCTTTAATTGTTAAACAAGGATGGTAACGCCGCCTTTTTTTTCTTGCCGTTCTTCTTGTCAGCACTTCTCCGTTTGCGCACCAGATCCCAGAGCTTGTCACCGTGCCATTGTTCTGTCCCTTGCCGTCCGTAAAGGTAACGATCTAGTTCAGCAAGCAGGGGCGCAAGCTCATCATCAATCCTTTTTAGGTCGGTTTCTGCGTAAAGTCTTGGTTGTGGCCCTGCTGCTTTGGTCCAGGCCATGAATGCTGCTTTGGCGGCAGTGCCGTTGTTGGCCTGACAGGCGTTTTTTAGTTGTTGGTAAGCTTCTTCACCACCAATGGCGGCTTTGTTGCCGCTGTCCAGCTGCGTTAGCGGGGCTGTTGCGTTCAGGCCAGCGATGCGTTTTCTGGTGCGGATGAGAAATAAAGTGGTGGTTAACCAGGCAATGGCCAAGCTACCGCAGAGGATTACCCAGAAAAGAGGCGCGGCTTGGGGGCCAACTGGGGCGATATCTTGGTTGTTGGCAGCTAGCAACGGTGCTTGCGGTTTTGCCAGGGCGGGGGGGGAATTATTTCGTGCCGCCCCAGTGCCGTGAATGGCCAGCCTAGTTGCCGGGCTGATGGCATAGCGCACCTTTTGTTGCTGCTTGTCCCACCAGGGGATGCGGATTTCCGGCAACTGGATTTCACCCGCCTGGGTGGGGATCAGGGCAATGGTCTCTTTTCTGACCCCGGTAATCCCTCCTGCGTCCTTGTTATCCGCATTCTCCGCTTTGTTCTGGTAGAGCTTGATCTTGTTTACTTCGGCAATGGCTATTGGTGGCAACTGCGCTGCCATCAATCCCTGCGCGGTGGTGGTGATGGTGATGGTGGTGGATTCGCCGACCTTAAGGTCTTGCGGCTCTTGGCTCCATTGAACCTTTACGGTCAGGTTGTCTGCCGGTAGCCAGGCGGCTTGGGCAGGGTAGGAGGGTGGTTTTTCCATGACCGTAACCTGGGCGCTGTTGCTGCGTAGTTTTATCCTTTTGCCTTGGTTGCCGAAGGGGTCGTAGAAGTTGCGACGGCGGGGCATGGGCAGCATTGCATCCACGGTGATGGACGGGATCTTTAGCACCCCGCTCTTTTGCGGAAAGATGGCGTACCTTCGTTCAAAAACCGAATATTGCTGACCATTGATATCTTTTTTGAAGGTGGCGTCGCCTAGTTTCTGAAGCAAGGCATCTTCTAAAACCGGATCGCCGGGGTCATTGATTTGCGCCTGTACCGCCCAGTAGATTCTTACCGTTAAAATCAATTGCGACTGCACAAGCACTGACTGGCAATCGAGGGAGGATTCCACGAAGATGGGCGCGCCATCGTCCCTGTTTAGGGGGGGGGCGGCTTGTACTATTTGCATGCTGATGGGCTGGGTTCGTTCCTTGTCAACCGTCAGCGACGGCAGAACCACCCCCCCGGTGTGTTTGGGGGCCAATGCCACTGTCCAGGTGACAGAGGCGGTCTTGGTGCCATTAATATATTGGGTATTGCTGCTCTGGCTTTGCCCCAGCAAGGTGAAATCTTTCGTTAACGGGCTTAAATCCGGATCGGAGGAAAAGAAGGAGTTGCTGTCTTTGGTGATAGTCAGGGTTAGGGTTTCGTCCATGGCCAGACGGGTGCGATCAACCTGGGCCACGACCTTGGCTAGGGCCAGGGAGGAAAAAAGGGCGATGAACAGGGATGCGGCGATTATCTGAAAAATTCCTTTACACTTCATGGCTACCAGATCTTCCCCTTTTGGCTTTTATTTTGTTTTCCTTGGTTATTGGAATACTCATACTCGAATTTTCGTTTCAACAGGCCACCGGGGTTGTCGGGAACCTGCCGCAGCCATTGCTGTAGAGCTTGTTGCTGCTCGGCGGTCAAAGATTTATCGTCGTTGCTGGCGGGAGACAGTGGCTTAGGCGGTGAGTCAGGTTTGCCTTGCTCTGTTGAATCTTGGCCAGCTTTTTTATCTTTATTCTGCTTGGAGGGGTCCTGTTTCGCTGCGGGTTCAGATTGTTGTTTTTTCTTGTCGCTATCTTTGGCAGAATTTGGCTCGTTTTTTTGCGCTGACGATTTTTTATCGTTTTGCTCATCGGCGCCCTTTTGAGGCTGATCCTTTTTTGAGCTCTGCTTTTTGTCCTGATCTTTGCCGTCTTTCTTTGTCTTGCCATCCTGGTCTTGCTGGTCTTTCTGATCCTGCTTTTGTTGTTGTTCTTCCAAAAGTTTCTTTACCAATTGTTGGTTGGACTGGGCATCCGCCATTTCCGGATTTATTTTCAATGCTTGCTCGTAGGCGGTGATGGCTTCTTGTAAGTTGCCAGCTTTAGCTAGGGCATTGCCTAAGTTGTAATGGGCAGATGCGCTTTCGGCCTTGCTGAGGGTTTGCGCGGCCCCCTTGTAATCTCCGGCTCGGTACTGAGCGGCCCCTTTCCATGGCGTGGTTTTAAACAACGCGGCGGCTTTCTTAGGGTTGTTTTGGGCCATGGCCGCCGCCGCCTGTTGGTCTGGTCGTTGCCAGAGGTCGTGCCAGTTCATCGCCTGGCTATCGGTGTTCCAGAGGGACAGAAGCAGGATGAGAGAGATGAGCCAGCCCCGGCGGAAGGAGAGTAAGGCCAAGGGCAAGATCAACAGCACCAGCCAGCCTCCTTGTTCACGCCACTGGTCGAATTCGCGCTTAACCTGGCGGTAATTTTCTTCCCTGGGCAGGATGGGGGTGGCGGCCAAGAGGTAGTTGATGTCCTGATCGGTTAACTGGATATCACTGTAACGACCATGGTTACGGGCAGCCAGTTCTTGGAGCAGGGGGCGGTTCATTTTGGGAACGATGATCTTGCCGTCATTATCTTTAAAAAAGCCACCGTCCTCTTTGGGGATTGGCCCTCCGGCAGCAGTGCCGACGCCCAGCACGGAAAGGGTATGTTTACTGTGGCCGATCAGATCCGTGATCTCTTCCAGATCCGTGGCGCTGATCTCATCGCTGATCAACAGCAGCCGACCTTGCCTGACCGCGGTATCCTTCAAGAGTTGCAGGGCTTTTTTCACTGCCGCCACGGAATTGCTGCCGTAACTGGGCATGATTTCCGGGGAGAGGGCCGAAAGCATCCCGTCGATGGTTCTGGTGTCATCGGTGAGGGGCGCCACCACATAGGCGTCACCAGAATAGACAACCAGGCCGGTGGTTCCTTCCTTACGGCTGTGCAGGATGTCGCCAAGTTTGTGCAGGGCACGGGTTAGTCGGTTGGGGGCAAGATCCTGGGCATAGAGGGAGAGGGAGAGATCCTGGATAATCACCAAGGCGTCTACTTTTTGCCGTACTGGCTGGGGCAATTTCTCCCATACTGGCCCGGCAATGGCGAAGCAGGCAAGGAGCCAGGCCATGAGCAGGGGGAATAGCGGCCAGCGTTTGCTCCCCCCCGTAGCATTATCCAAGAGATGTGGGAGCAGAGTCATATCGATGGCGCGCTGCCAACGGCCTGCTTGGCCCTTTTGCCGCCAAAGCAGGTAGCAAAGGAGTAGGGCAGGCAGACAGCCCCAAAGCCAGAGGGGGCGAATAAAATGAAATTGACTGAGGTCGAAGTTGTTCACATTAAGCCCGCTTGCTTCTGGTTTTGTGAATGAGGGACGTTAGTAGTGGAGTCAGGGCAAAAAGAAAACTTGCCCCCAGCGCCATGGCTAAGGGCCAGTAAAATAGAGCCTTGATCGGACGATATTCCACCCCTTCCTGGCTTACCGGTTCTAATTTGTCGATGAGTTGGTAGATTTCTTCAAGCTCATCGTGGTTTCTGGCTCGAAAATAGCGACCTTTAGTTAAATCAGCTATTTTCTGCAGTGTTTCCTCATCAAGATCCGCCGACGGGTTAACCCGGCGGGAGCCGAAAAGGGAGCGAACCACCATCTCGTCTGCCCCCACGCCGATGGTGTAGATCTTCACTCCCGTTTGGGCGGCAAGTTTAGCGGCTTGCAGTGGTTGAACCTTGCCAGCGGTATTCATCCCGTCGGTTAAGAGGATCAGGACTCGGCTTGCGGCTGGTCGTTCCTTTAATCGTTTGATAGCCAGGCCGATGGCGTCACCGATGGAGGTTTGCTTGCCGGCAAAACCCAGTTGCGCTTCGTTAAACAGGGTCTTCACTGTTTTGCGGTCAAAGGTTAGTGGGGCTTGAATATATGGCTCGGTGCCAAAGAGCAGCAAGCCGATCCGATCCCCCTGGCGGCGGGTAATAAATTCATTAACCACCCTTTTGACCATGAAGATTCTGGCCACCGGCACACCGTTGACCACCATGTCTTCCAAGGCCATGCTGCCGGAGATATCCACGGCCAGCATCAGGTCGCGACCACTCACCGGCAGGGCCACTGGGTCGCCGATCCATTGCGGACGACTGCCGGCAAGGAGTAAGAGTAGCCAGATGGCTGAGAGCAGAAAAATTGTCGCCAGACGGCGGCGGGATGAGGTAGGCCACTGCTGTACCACCTCTTCCAGGTCATTATAAAACGGTACGAATAACGGCGTCTCTTCCTTTACCGCCTTGGGGGCCGCTTTATAAACCAGCCAGGGGAGGGGGAGGAGGAGAAAAATCCAGGGCCAGTGTAAGGTCAACATTGGCGATGCCCCTTGATCCACGCTTTGGCCACTTGGCACAGTGGCTCAGTCTCGATTGCAGCCGTTGGTTGATAGAGCATCGCCCCCAAAACCTTACCCGCGCCCTGACTGAATTGATCTGTCTTGCCAGTGCGGTCAAGAAACTCCAGCCAGTTTGTACTGTTCAGCGCTGCCACCTCTTGGCGGCCATATTGGCAGATGGCAACCTGGCGAAGCAGTCGGGAAACCTCGGCGAGAAGAATCTGTTCCTGGCCTTGATGGGTGTGTTGCAGTTGGCGCAAGGTCGCCAAGGCTTCGCGACGGTATTGGCCACGGCGGAATAGTTTCCACAGTAGATAACCGCCGCCGAAGATTATTCCCAGGAGGCAAATTCCAATCAGCCACCAGCCTGGGGCCGGTGGCCACCAGCTCACCGGCGGAGGGAGGTGAATATCTTTCAGTTGGGCAAGGGGGGCGTTGATCTGGTTCATCGTTTGCCAAGCAGGTTTCTAAAATAATTGAGAGGTGAGTCCTGGGTTGAGACCTGCAAGAGCGGAATACCCATTGGTCCCATCAGTTGCCGGAGAGCCTCGGTTTTTTTGACAAAGTTTTGTTGGTAGCGGTTCCGCAAACGGCTATCGCCGGTGAAAAGATGGGCGCGGCGGCTGCCATCGGTGACACTATAGGCGCCTGACGGCGGCAGGTGTTGTTCCAGGGGGTCGTAGATCTGTACCGCGACAATATCGTTGTGGCGACTTAACTGATGCAGGTGTTTTTTACCGTCGCCATGGCAGTTGCGGAAATCACTGACGATAAAGATGTTCGAGCCGGGGCGGGTGATTCGCCGCAATTCTTCCAGGGATTCGCAGAGTCCTACCTCTGCTGATGGCAACTGCCGGTGCAGGCGGCGATTAAAGGCATCAATATCGCGCAATAAACGTAAAACGGTTTTGGAGTTTCTCTTGGGCCTAATTTCCGATCGTTCCGCCCCGCAGAAAACCAATCCCCCCACCCGGTCGTTTTGTTGCAAGGCGGCCCAGGCCAGGAGGGCGGCGACATGGGCTGCCATCACAGATTTGAAGCACCCCTTGCTGCCGAAAAACATCGGTAGCCCCTGGTCAACCAGCAGCAGTACCGGTCGTTCCCGTTCTTCGTGGAAGAGCTTGGTGTGCGGGCGCCCCGATCTGGCCGTTACTCGCCAGTCGATATTGCGGACATCGTCACCCGCCTGATAGGCACGGACCTCATCAAATTCAATGCCCCGGCCGCGAAAACGGCTTTGGTGGGGGCCGATCAGCGGACTGAAGGTTTTACGCTGTTTTTTGAGTTTAAGATCCCGTGCCCCGTGGCGTAATTGCACTAGCTCTGCCAGATCGCTGTACGCTCCGCTGGGCATGGGTAAAAATGAGGTTCGATCAGCCATTTATGCTTTCTTGTTATAGTAAAATTTGCGGATTTTAGTGGGGCTCGTGGGGCTGCTTGAGATCATGATTAACCTCGAGCTTGAACCGAAGTAATCTTGCTGGAACCCTTTATATCACCGGCACCTGATGTAACAAGGCGTCGATCACCTGATCCTTGCTGACCCCATTGGCTTCGGCTTCGAAGCTTAAGATTAAGCGGTGGCGAAGGATATCGTGAACCACGGCCTGGACATCATCGGGGATAACGAAATCACGTCCCCTGAGCCATGCCAGGGCGCGGGAACAGCGATCAAGGGCAATGGTAGCGCGGGGGCTGCCGCCATATTCGATCCAGCCAGCCAGCTGTTGAGAATAGTTCTGCGGTGTCCTGGTGGCCATGATCAATTGGACAATATACTCTTCCACATTGGCGGCCATATGAATATTAAGAACCCCTTGCCGGGCACCTCGAATTTCTTCCAGGCCGAGGATCTGCGGGGGGGGATTTCCTCCCTGGGCGCCTGCTTCGTTGCGGGCCAGGGAGAGGATCTGTCGTTCTGCTGCCAGATCAGGGTAGTCAACCGTAACATGCATCAGAAAACGGTCTAGTTGGGCCTCGGGGAGAGGGTAAGTGCCTTCCTGTTCAATGGGGTTCTGGGTGGCCATGACCAGGAAAAGTTCCGGCAGCGGGTAAGTTTCTTGCCCGACACTGACCTGCCGTTCAGCCATGGCCTCAAGGAGGGCTGACTGCACCTTGGCCGGGGCGCGGTTGATTTCGTCGGCGAGGACCAGATTATGAAAAATGGGGCCGCGTTGAAAGGTAAATGAGCCATCTTCCGGTCGGTAGATATCAGTGCCGGTTACGTCCCCAGGCAGCAGATCCGGGGTAAATTGAATGCGGTGGAAATCACCGGCAATGGTTTGCGCCAGGCTCTTGATCGCCTTGGTTTTGGCCAGGCCAGGCGCGCCTTCCACCAAGAGATGGCCATCTGCCAAGAGGGCGATGAGAATTCGTTGGATCAGTTGTTCCTGACCGATAATCTGGCTTTCCAGCCATTGCCGTTGTTGTTCGAAGAGTTCGTGATTGTCCATAGCTGCCAAATTTGTTTGAGATGAGTTCAAAGGGTGATTATACGCTTGCCCACTTTAATTGTTACCGGTCCCAAATCGCAAGCTTTCTTAAAAAAATCAAAGGGAAAGTGTCTTGTCGGGAAGGGGTGAAGCTACATTTTTTTGACATCCGGGCAGCGAGAAAGTTCCAGAAAAATTGGTAAAAAATATCAAGTCTGGATTTGGGATGGTAGTACGGAGAAGATGAAAAAAATATCCCGCTACTCTTAGGCGTCTAAGACCGGTTTCTGTGCACTGGCAGGAATAAGATGGACATCATGCTGGGGAAAGGGGATGGCGATTTTTGCGGAGACCAGGGCTTGATGCACCGCTAGGTTGCCACGGTAGAAGGTATGGAAATATTTCTTGGTAGGCACCCAGTAGCGGATACCGATGCTGATGGCTGAATCGGCGAATGATTCTATGCCCACCAGGGGCGGCGGCTCTTGGCAGATTTCCTCAATCCCAGCCAAAGCAGTTTCAATGGCCTGGATCGCGGTGCGGGGATCGTCATCGTAGGAGATCCCCACCGATGTTTCCACCACCTTGTTGGCATAGGAGTTTTGGATAATTTCTCCGACAATGTGTTTGTTGGGGATGGTGATCTGTTCTTCGTCTTCGGTGGCCAGGATGGTGCAAGCGAGACGTATTTCCTCAATGACGCCGGTTACTCCCTTGACGGTGATGGTGTCGCCGACCACAAAAGGGCGACCGACAATAATGGAAAGACCGGCACCATAGTTTGATAGTGGTCCCTGGATGGCAAAGCTGCTGCCAAAGGCCAAGGCACTTAAGGCGGCAATGAAGGGTGCCACCGAGATTCCGAATTTGCCCACGGCGATGATGCAAACAAAGGCCAAGGTGACAACGCGCACCGTGCTGCCCAAAAAACTGGTGAGGGTGGGGTCGAGTTTCTTTTTATCGCCGAAGTTGATCACCAGCCGTGCCAGCCAGTTGGCAATCTTGATCCCCAGGAACAGGATGATAATCGCGCCGACGATCTGAAAGCTGTACTGAACGACGAACTCCACTACGGTGCTATAAAGTTTCTGGGCAACGGCTAATTCTTTCTGCATCTTGATTTCTCCGGGGGAGATGGAACCTTGTTCATAACAACAGTGATGCCAAGGTTTGGGACTGTTTTTTTAAGATAACCTACTCTTTCATGGGAATCGTGAAGAATTGTCTTTCGATTCTCGTCAAGGGAGTTACATCACCCGATCTCGAATGAAAATCCCAATTATGCAAGATACCCTTTTGTGGCTGAGAGGTGGCGGGTAATGAAACTAAAAAACGCCTTTCTAACTCCGTTTGGGGAGGAAAAAGGCGTCATACACACACAGACAGGTTGCCGAGAGGTTATTTCTGGGGAATCGCCTGGAGTTTCTTTTCCCATTCTTTTTCGGGAATGGAGGTGCCTGGAACCAGCCGCAAATCTTTGGAGCAAGACTTGATTTCGCCGTTCAATGCCGCACCGGATTCAACCGACAGGTCACTGGTTTCCACCCTGCCATTGATGGTGCCATCCTTGATGACATGTAACTTCTTAACATTGACATTGCCATCGACCTGGCCCTGACAGGTGAAGTTGGCCACCTCGATATCACCGGTAACATTGCCGGTGGCGCCGAGGATGAGAAAGTCACCCCTGACGTTGCCGTTTATCGTGCCATCCAACCGCAATTTGCCCTTGAAGCAGATATCCCCAACCATGGTCATTTCCTTGCCAATGATACTGGTGGTTATCTCTTTATTTTCCTGCGCCAAATCCTCCGTCAGGTCTTTCTTGAAAAAACTCATCATTTTTCCTCAGGGCTTTTTTGTTGCGTTGGCTGGCAATACCTTGCTTAGTGTTGCCACGGGTTTATTTTTAAGCATGTATTTGGCTACGCGCATAAATTTCATCGGGTTGATGGGCTTGGTTTTGTATTTTATCTCATAGTGCAGATGGGGACCGGTGCTGCGACCAGTGGAACCTAGGTAGCCGATTAGTTGACCGCGACTGACAGTATCACCACGTTTTACTGCTCTTTTGGTCATATGGAAATAGCGGGTTCGAAAACCATTGCCGTGGTTGATAACCACGTAGTTGCCAAAGCCGTGGGTGAAACCACTTTTGGCAATAACGCCGTCGGCGGTGGCTTTGATGGGGCTGTTAATTTTATTCTTGATATCAATCCCTTCATGGAAGGAGGGCCGACTATTAATGGGGTCGATGCGTTTGCCGAACTTTGAGGTAATCTTGCCGGCAGTTGGGGAGCCAAGGGGGATCGATTGGATTGTCTCAAGGTAATGATCCACCTTGAAGGTAAGGTCCTCGTAGGATTGGTCACCGAGATCAGTATAAGGACCACCGGTGTTTGCTGAGCTTTCCTCAACTTGAAAATCCACCCCCACCGTGTCCAGAATTGACTCGATAATTTTACTGCGTTTCTTTAACTCGGAAAGAGCAGTTTGGAGCATGTTTTCTTTGTTTGCTTCCTGTTCAGCAACCTGTTGTTGGAAATTTTCATACACTGAGCGGGTATGATCAAGATCTCGCTGCAGGCTGGTCGTCTTAATGCGTAAGCTAACGTTTTGATAGGAAAATTTCACCCCAGCGACGCTGAGTACGGAAAAAACCAGCAAGAGGACAAAAGAAATGCAGATGGTGTGTTTTACTTTGGTTTTGGAGATGGCGAAAGATCTGGTTTTCCCAAGTTCACTGGTGAAAACGATCAGTAATTTATCTTGCATGCAAGACTCCGATTTTCTCAAATCATCCCGACTTGGGGATTAGTTGCCCCTTGTCCACAAATAACTATTTGTAGTGGAATGATATCCCCATGCGCTTCCGGCCTACAGAACAAGCCCTTGTCGCACCCCCATACCCGCACATAATAACAGTATTTGTCTGTACAGGCCAACTAAAACCTTTGTTTTCGGTTCCTTTTAGCTTTTTAATGGGCGAGTAATCCGCAAGGTTTCCTGGCCGATCCGCACCTGGTCTCCCGGTTGCAGTTGCCGCCCGCGCCTGGTTTCAACCTCGTCGTTCACCATGACCTCGCCACCCTGCACTCGTGCCTTGGCCTCGCTGCCGCTCTCAACCACGGCGGCAAGTTTAAGCAACTGACCGAGACGGATCATTTCAGTTTGAATGGGAATCTCTGTCATTTTCGTAACTCCAGAACCGCAGGGGGTAGTTTAATTGTCTGTTTGCTTATCGGTTGGTCAGGTAAATCCGTTAATTTTACCTCATTCAATGGGGCGAGGCTCTAAAATACCTTGAAAAGACCAAAAAAAACTATATGAATAGAGGTCGATTCGGGCGGCATCCTTTTGTGGGTACCGTGGGATATTACTCGCCCGACAACAATATTGTCTAAGGAGATGGCATGAAACTGTGGGATACGCCCAGCGGCGATAAGTGGCTCTGTGACGAATGCAAGGCTGAGATCAATGAACAGGTAGTTCGTGAAAATTGGCGGATGGTTTTTGACCGCCTCGACCCCATGCTTCGTTGTGCTATTTGTGGTCACTGTGATATAGAAATAGAAGACTAGGCATTCGTTATTTTGCACCTTTTATTGTGGTCAGGATGGAGATCGACTCCTTTTTGTCCCAGTTGGTGTTCCTGCTGTAGGAGGCATTTCGTGCGTATTAGAACCTTTGTTGTGACTCTGCCCTTGCTTCTTTTGCTTGCTGCTTGTGGCACCAAGGCATTGGATACCACCTTGGCCGAAGGGGGGCGGAAATTATCGGCGGATGAAATTTCCACCCTGGTGGGCGGGAACACCCTGCGCATGCAAGAATATGGTCTGGAAGCGACGGTTGAATGTTTTCTTGATGGTAAGCTTGCTGGCGCTAACAGTCAAAATAGTAAGACCACCGGGCGCTGGCAGCTAGACGAGCAGGGGCGGCTTTGTCTTCGTTATAAACGGCTGGGCGGTATTGATGACTTTTGTTATGCCGTATATAAGGTCGGAGACCAGTACCGTCAGCTCACCGATAACGGTGCCATGGCCGGAAGCTTTACGGTTCAGGAAGGTAATTCCCGCGATGCGGTGGGCGCATCCTTTTCTCCAGCCAAGAAGTATCAATCCCAGACCAGTCGTAGCTCGGCGATGAGCTCATCTCGTCAGGAGTCTTTGCCGTCTTACCGGCCGGTGGAGCCTCCCGAGCTGCATACCGAAACCGATATCCGTTTTTTTCATCTGGAGATGGCTCAAAATTGTCCTGGCTGTAATTTGGCTGGGGTTGATCTTGAAGGGGCGCGGCTGCAAGATGCCAATCTGCCCGGCGCTGATCTTCGTGGTGCTCGTCTCCAGCAAAGTAATCTCCGTAGCGCTAACCTGCGGGGGGCTAATTTAGCCGGGGCGGATCTGAGTGGGGCCAATCTAGCCGGGGCTAATCTGTCCGGGGCTAATCTTGCCGATGCCGACCTAACCGACGCCAACCTGACCCGTACCGATTTGAGCGGGGCCAATCTGACTGATGTCAAAGGTGCTGATTTGGGCAAGGCTCTTCGTTAAGAGTTTGGGGCGGGATCTTGGTGTCACACCAACTCAGAAACGGTGCATCTTGATAGCCATTTTCTACGCCTGTTGCGTTACAACCTGAATCACCTAGCACAACTACGTTCTCCAAGTAGTCTCTTGCATGCAAAATAAACGCTGCCCAACTTTACGGCATTTCATTTTTGATGCGCCACTAGTTGGCCATGTAACTGCGTCCGCCCTGATACCGCTTGCGGAAATACTTGCTGTCCAGCGAGGCGATGCGAATGGTCTTGCCAGTTCGGGGAGCGTGGATAAAACGGTGCTTACCCAGATAGATCCCGACATGGTTCACTCGTTTGCCGCCCTTGGTGGCGAAAAAAACCAGATCACCGGTTTGCAAGGCGCTTTTTTTTACGAACCGACCCGCTCGGTACTGTTGTCGCGAATTGCGTGGTAGCTTTAGGCCGTTCATCCGATAGATGGTCATGGTCAGTCCGCTGCAATCAAACCCCTCCTTGACCGATTCTCCGCCCCATTTATATGGAACACCCAAGAACCGCTTGGCGGTATTAATGAGGCTTTTTCGTAAAGCATCATTACTGTGACCACTGTGTTTGGCAACCGCATAATCCTTCGGTTTGACAATATAGAAGGCGTCAATCAGGGCTCGTTTTTGCAAGGCCAGGGCCCGTTTTTGCGCGGCTGGTCGGGAGGGGAAATCACCAAAGCGAACCTTGAACAATCCACTGGCGTGCTTGATGTAGTAAGCGTTAAGGTTTTGCCTTTGTAGGGATTTCATCAACCGGACCGCATTATCCAGGTTGGCAAAAGCGCCAACTTGGATAGTGTAACCAAGGAGGGGGAGTGAGGTTACAGTTGTCGTTGTTACTCTTTGCGGGGGGGGAGGCGGTGACGGTGGTTGTGGTTTGAGATCCTGCCCTGCGCAACCGGCAATCAGGATTAATGTTAGTAGCCATCCGATTAGTTCCAGCCGCTGATTTTTTCTTTTGCTCATCACCCCTGTCCTTCCTTTCGTGTCGACTTCTCTTGCTCCTCATAACCGGCAAGGGCCTTCCTTAGTTCATCTTTAACTGCCATCACCAGAAGATCCGGTTCCAGTACCTGAACCCCGCCGCCCCATGACAACACCCATTGCCGCACGGTATGCAGATTGGTTGCCGGAAAGGTCAATTCAATTTCACCATCAGCATGTTTGTGGATCTCCTGTTCGGGGTGCCACTGTCGCTCCAGTAGATATGGAGCATGGTCGCGGGCAAAGCGGATGCGCACCCGGTAATCACGGTCGCTACCGAAGATTCCAAACCGTCCGCCGCGGTAGGCTTCGGGGGTGAAGTCGTCCGGGATGGTAAAGGCGTCGGCCATGGGCACTGCCGAATGAATGCGGGAGACGGCAAAGGTGCGCAAGGCCGCCCGGAGGTGGCAGTGGCCAACCAGATACCATTCACCCTGGGAACGGACAATGTGATAGGGGTCGAAGCATCTGGCCGCAGGCTCTCTATCTCCCGGGCGTTGATAGAGGATCTGTAGCGACAGATGTTGCCGTAACCCCTGGGTGATGGTACTCCACACCGCAGGATCGATGCGGGTCTGATGTTCCGGGACCACCGATAAGTTTTCCGCCAGCCAGTCTGGCTGCACCGTCACCGAGGTTGGCAGCGAAGCCTCGATCTTGTCAAAAACTGACTTCAACCGCTGGTAAACCGGGCTGTTTTCATGTTGGAGCAATGTTTTTTCGGCGATACAGATGGCGAAAAGGTCGCTTTCGTTCAGATCCATGGCCGGTAGTTGGTATTGCTCTTCGCTGTAATAGTAGCCCCGGCGAGAACTATCATAGGCAATGGGAGCGTCGCGTTGGTGGCGTAGGTAGTCGATATCCCGCAGGATGCTTTTATTGCTTACCTCGTATTCGGCGGCCATGCTTCCACTGTTGGCTAGCACGCCGCTACTCATCCCCTCCCGAATCTTTTTATCGATAAAGAGCAAGCGCAGTAATGCTGTTTTATTTCGAGCCATAAAAAAATCCTAAAAAAAAATGCACCTAGGACACTGTTTGTCCTAGGTGCAAGGGTAAGCTGTTGGCAACAATAACACAAGCAGGGATTACAAGTGCCTTTCGTGGAGGAGATGACAATGGCAAGCAGAGAGCAGCAATTTATGGCGGGTTTCATGGCGGCTTCAAGAATTTTGACAACCCTTGCTGAGCAAGATCGAGCCAGGGCCAAGGAGAATGGTGAGGAGGTGCTGCCAACGGTTGGGCGACAGGTAAATGCTTTGGAAACCTACCTCGCTATTCCCACCTTCATTCGCCAGGGGCGTACGATCAAGTTTTCGGGATGAGAATGGTGGCGGTGGTTGTCGCTGGCGGGCGGAACAGGTAGAGTAAACCAACTCCTCCCCCCTGTCCCAATGGTGATCAATGTCGTCGGAACATCTCTTTACCTGTCGCGTTTCATCCCGCGAGGCTGGGCTCACCCTTGTGGAAGCCTTGTCCAGCCGCTTTCCTTACTTTAGTGAGGAGCAGTGGCGGCGCTTGCTCTTGGCCGGCGATATTTCCGTCAATGGATGTTTGCCAGCACCGGAGCAGCTTCTTATCTTGAATGATCAGATCCAAACCACCATCAGTGGTTTGGACGAACCGGCTGGCCCGCAAACAATCAACACCCTGTACGCGGATGAAGACTTTCTGCTGGTGGAGAAACCGGCCGGGACGCCGGTAAGCCGCACCGGTCGCATTATTCACCACACCGCGATCAATATTCTCCGCCGCCAATATGACAGTGAGGACATTCAGCTCATGCATCGGCTGGATCTGGAAACCTCCGGCCTGCTGCTCTGCGCGCGCACCAGAAAAAGCTGCAAACGGTACCAGCAGCACCTGCCCGATCTCATCGTCCGCAAATTCTATCTGGCCGTGGTTCGCGGCGACTTGCAAGTACACAACCTGCAGGTAAGTTTTCCTCTCGCTGAGCAGGAAGGGAGCGCTGTCCGCTGCCAAATGCATGTGGTGGTGGGTGGTAAAGAAACTGCCACAACCTTGCATACCTTGGCCGTAAATAAAGATTCCTCCCTCTTGCTGGTGGAGTTGCATACCGGCCGAAAACATCAGATCCGCGCCCATTTGGCCCATCTCGGTCATCCCCTGTTCGGAGACAAGATTTACTCTTTTGCCGGTAAATACTTTTTGACCAGGCTGCAGCGAGAACTTAACGAAGCCGATTATCAGGTTCTGGGGGCAGCGCAGCACACCCTGCATGCCTGGGGGATGGAATTGCACCTTCCCAAGGGGCCACCAGCCATGTTTTTTGCCGAGGGCTTTTCTACGGATATGGCGCGCTGGCTTGATCTTTTCCCACCTTGGCAGCCTGCAGCGCAACAGGGGCTTATTGATTTGGGGGTCACTCCGGCGCTGTTGGCGGAGTAAGAAAGAAAAAATCAGCCGTGTTCGGCTGGCAGTTCGACGCCGCGCTGTAACACCACTGTCGCCAGTAAAACAATGATCACTCCGGGCAGGGTCAGCAGCGGTGGTAAGTCTTGACCAAGGAGCCAATTAAGGCCAAGGACCAGGGCTGGATAGAAATAGCTGTAGGCCATGACTCGGGTGGAACCGATTCTGGGGGTGGCAAAGTGGGTCAGGAAAAAGGTGATGATGGTGGAAAAGATAGCCAGATAGGCAATCCCGGCCCAAACCGTGGGGGCCACCTGTCGCCAGGGGACGGCGGCAAGTCTGGGCGCTGATAACATTAGCAACCAGCCTACCCCGGTGACCAGTACCCAGAAGGTCATCACTGCCATGGGCTCCTGGCGATAGAAGAGTTTGACCAGCGGGGTGTAGAAGGCCATGGCAAAGCAGCCGGCCAGAAAGATCAGGTCGCCCCGGTTAAAGGCCAGGGCCAGCAAGAGATGATAGTCGCCACGGAAGATGATCCACAGTGCCCCAACCATGCCGAACAACAGCGCCAGCAGCCGGGGTATCCCCAGTCGTTCCCGCAATAACACCGCTCCGTAAACCCCGGAGATGCCTGGTACCAAGGTGAATAGGGCACTGGTGTTGAGCGCCGAGGTGTAGCGCAGGGAGGCAAACATGCACCAGAAAAAAATGACCAGCATCAAGCTGATGGCGCCGTAGCCCCGTAATCGCGGCCAGGATGGCAGGGCAAGGGAGTGACTGCGGTGGACATAGGGAGCAAAGAGCAGGGCCGCGATCACGAAACGCACCAGGGTCAGTACCGCCGGATCCAGGCCGTCAGCAATACCCTTGCCCACCACGAACGAGGTGGAGACGAGGATGGCGGCCAACACCATCAAGGCGTGGACACGCCACAGCGGCATTGGTGGGTGATCTATAGTCATTTACTATCCTCAGCGGCCCATCATTAGGCCGGTAATGGTTTATAAATCCAACATAAAACCGCGACGATCATGGAAATCCGGTTGTTTGCCCGGATGGGCCAGAGCCCAGAAGCTTTGCACTCCAGATTGTTCTTGCAGCACGGCGCAAAGCCCGACTTGGAGAGCATCCTGATGATTAAACATTGCGCTGGTCGGCACCAGAACGGAAAGAGCGAGGGCGTTGCTGGTAACGGTCACGGTCACGGCCAAGTTCTCAATGGTGGTTTCTTCAATCATCCCATGCCGGTAAGCGCTGAAGGCGTAGACATTCCATTCCCCATGGGGGGAAAGGTTGACCTCCCAGTAGCCGGGGTGGTCTCGTCTGCCGAAAAAACATTCAAGGCAAGTGGTTTCCCATAATCGATCCCGTCGCGACGGGGCGTCCCCAGCCGTTGGCATTGTCAAGGTCGATAGCTCGCCACCAAGAAGATATTGCAGGTAAAGTCCGTCCCCTCGTCTGTCCACGCCGCCACGTACCTCTACAGCTGGCGGTTTGCTAAAAGGATGCAATTCATGCAGTGCGTTCATGGCGATCCTCCGACAATGGTGCGAATCTCTTCTTCCTGCGCCTCGATGCTTGCCAGCAATCGAAACTGGGTCAAAGCTCGGCGGAGGTTATGCTCCTCATCGCGCGCCTTGAAATAGATATTGCCGGCCAAATAATCGCTATAAAACCGTAATCCCAGCTCAAAGGTGATGAGCCGCACGGCATCATACATGAAAATAAAATCATTGTCGGTGAGAAAAGAGGCGCTTTCGGCAAGATAGCCGTTAATGATTGCCTGGCAGCGGTGGAGGTCGAAATCAACTGCTGCCAGGTGTGTTGGTTCTTCGCCAGCCAAGTTGCAGCAGGAGCGGAGGCAATCGCCAAGGTCATACTGGATCAGGCCGGGCTTAACGGTGTCCAGGTCAATCAAGCTCACCACCTGGTCGGAGATCTCATCAAAAAGAAAGTTATTGGCCTTGGGGTCGCCGTGGATTACTCGTATGGGCAATAGACCCTGCGTCTTGGCATCTTCCAGGACCGTGGCGGCGGCGCGGTGGGATTCGATAACCTCTCGGCAGGATTGATCCGCCAGAGGGTGGTGGTCGCCTAAGGAATCGTATTCGGCGAGATAGTTTGGGGTGATATGAAAGCCTGGCAGGGTGTCATGGAGGGAAGTGACATCAAGATTGGCCAAGAGACCATGGAAATGGCCCAATCCCTTGCCGATCTGTCGCGCCTGTTCATTGTTGGTAATGGTTTCGCAAACCTGGGTGCGGGGGATGAAACGCACCATACGCCAACAATATCCATCGCCATCGATAAAAAAGTTTTCACCGCTGCGGCAGGCAATCACTTCGCCCACCTGCCAGTTGCCAGGGGTAGTCTCCTGCTGCAATTGCTTCCGCATATGATCCGAGACCAGGCGCAAGTTGCTCATCACCATTTGTGGCGCAGAGAATACCGCTGGGTTGAGTCGTTGCAAAATATACTTTGCTGGTTTTTTTTGGATGGAAACCAGAAAGGTATCGTTGATGTTGCCGTTGCCGTATGGATGCACTTGGGCGAGACTTTTCTCGGTTTGAAACTGTTCTGCCGCCGCAGATGCTTGCATGGCTTTTCCTCTCTTGTTGGCCGGGACTGCGTTTGAGTTTGCTGCCAATTGTAAGAACTTTCCTTAAAAACGCACCGGAAAAGAACAAATCGTCAGCCAATGGCAGCTTCTCTTGAAAGGCACGAGGCGGCGAGGTAGGATGGCTTAGAGTTCGCAAGCGAAATTCATCATCCCCAACAAATCACCATGTTGCCGAAATTGCCATGAGCCGACGACAGCAAAGCCGCAAACAACGCCGGAAAAGTCCTGATTATCGTCAGGCTAAGGATGTGCAACCGCATCTTAAGCATCCGTTGGCGGATGCCTCCTTGCCATCAAGCCGTTTACGAAGCAAAAAAGAAATCCCCGTACTCTCAGCAAAAGAGGATTTACCAGCAGCCTTTGGGGTTGTTGATGAGATCCCTTCTTTTGCCGCCACCATAGACCAGACGTTGGTCCAGCCGGCTGGGCAGCGTGCCCTGCAAGAGCGCGTGGATAATTTGCAACGTGACGAAACCGATAGCAAACGTCTCTCCGTGGGACATTATCCTTCCCCGGAGACGGAACTTGATCTGCACGGTTGCACTGGCCCTGAAGCGGAAAAAGCAACGAGAAATTTCATTGGCGCCGCCCGCCACCGTGGGTTGCTGACTCTCCGAGTCATAACCGGCAAAGGCCTGCACTCTCAAGGCCCGGCGGTATTGCCAGACGTGGTGGAACAGCTACTCAGGGAGTTGAAAGAAGAGGGCGAAGTTTTTACTTTTAGATGGGAAAAGAAGGAAAAACAGAAAAGCGGGGCGGTTATTGTTTATCTCCCCTGAAGTTGCCACCTCTCCTTGGTTATCCGCTATCGTCAAGTTTGAGTGGCGCTGTTATTGCCAGCTTGGTGCCCTGGCCTGGATCAGAAATTATCTTCAGGTGGCCGCCAAGAAGATCTAGCCTTTCCTGGATACTGAAAAGTCCGAAACCTGAAGATTGCCCACCGAGACTTTCCTGTTTGCTTTGATTAAACCCTTTGCCGTCGTCAGTTATGTCAACCCTGATATATTTATCTTCACGCTGGATGGCAATCGTCACCTGCCTGGCCTCTGCATATTTGCTGATGTTTAGCAAGGCTTCTTGGACGGATCGAAACAGCACCCCGCGCAAGTCATCATCAATTGGTTTATCCCGGCCATCATCGGTTACCTGGCAGGCGATGTTGTGGCGGGTCTGAAATTGTTCAGCGCCCCAGGTGATCGCAGCTTCAAGGCCGAGATCATAGAGAATGGGCGGGCTTAACTCAAAGGTGAGTGTTCTGGTCTCCTTGATGGTGGTATCCAGCAAGGCACTGAAAGAGTGGAGCTGGGCCATGGCTTCGGGAGAGGGGGTGGTGATTAATTTTTCGAGCTTCAATTTGAGCACTGACAGGTTCTGGCCGATTTGTTCATGCAGGCCGGTGGCGATGGCGTGTCGTGTTTCCTCTTCGGCTTGGGATAAGCGTGAGGCCAGAGAGCGCAATTGCCCCTGGTAGGAAAAGAGTTTCTCTTCGGCGTGTTTGCGGTTGGAGATGTCCCGGCTGTTGATAACGTAAGTAGCTGGTGACAAATTTGCCGGCATAAGTTGCCCCACAGCTTCCAGAGTTCGCCAGGAACCGTCATTATGTCGACAGCGCATCTCAAAGGTTTCAGTGCTGCCAGGCTGGTTGGCCAGGTGAGCAAGTACCTTACTGACTCGGTCTTGATCCTCGGGATGCAGGATCTCAGCCAGCGGCTGCTTGAGCATCTTTGATGGTTTATGGCCGAGGATTCGCTGTATGGATGGACTTGAAAAAATCGTTCTCCCCTCAAGGTCGAGAACAGTGATAATATCAAGGGCATTCTCAATCAGGGAACGGAAGTGTTCCTCGTTGTCGCGCAGGGCCTCTTCGCTCCGTTGGCGGGCAAGATTGCGTTTATGCATCCCGGCAAAGGCGAGGGCAATCCCTCCCAGGACAAGAAGCCAGAGGGTAAGGTGGGCAATCAAGATGGTGATGGTGTGATTTCTGGCTGTGGCATTAAATGGTGCCATGGGTACCGTGACGCTGACCCCACCCATGACATCTCCTTTCTTGTAGCCGGTAACGGTGTGGCACTTGGCAAGACAACCGGGGGCGGCAATAAGGGGTCGCATTAGTCGGATGAGTTCCTTGCCGTTCTCTTCCACAAGTTCACTTTTTACTTTGGCACCCTTGCTAAATTCGCGCAGGGCTTCTCTTTCCCATGGATCGGCGATGTTGCCAGGGCGAACCGGGTTCAAACTGGAAATCTTGGCATGGGGATAGAAAGGATCCTGATTGGGTTGGGATTTATATAATTGCCTGATCATGTAGGCTGGGTTGATCAGGGTTAGAGGGCGTCCGGATGGGGTGGTAATGTCTCGTTCCGGGAAAAATTCAGGCTTCAAGTACGGGTTTGGCTGGCTTTCCTTAGTCACGGGGACATAAACTCCGCCATGGCGAACAATCCATTTACGGAAAAGAATATCCTTTTCCAGATGGGTGCGGGCTACATTGAGGACGATTGCCTCAGTTATCAGATGATGCTGATAGAAATTTCCCAGCAGGGATGTGGAAACCAGCAGCGTCCATATTAATGCGACAGTCAATGCCGCCTTTTGCAATGTGGGTGATTTTTTTTGCTCTGCTTTGTTTGCTGGCATGGCGACGGCTCGCTGCGGGGATAAGAGAATACTGTTGGGATTAATATTCCTCTTGACGGCGTGATGCAAAAGGGTGATAGGCGTTCTGTTTGTTCTTAAATGTCCTGCCGGAGAATCCCTATCCGTCTGGAATCAGGTACTAATAGGTTTCTTGGGTCCACATATCCGGGCTGAAGCAGCGGGCGCGGTTGCGTCCCTCATCTTTGGCCTTGTATAAGGCAACATCAGCGAATTTGATTGATTCCCAGAATCCATCAGTGTCGGTGGGGTACTCGCAGTAACCAATACTGATGGTTTTTTTCAGGGTGCCGCCGTCAGGAAGCTTGATGGAGGTACTCTCCATTGTTTGCCTGACCCGTTCTGCCAGTTCACATACCTCGTCGCGGCCTTGAATGTCGATGAGCAGAACCAGGAATTCCTCGCCACCGAAACGGATCACCATGTCTGAGGCTCGGACGCAACTCTTGAGGATTTCGGAAATTTTAATGATCACGGCGTCACCGGCTTCATGGCCGTGGGTGTCGTTGACCTCCTTGAAGAAGTCCAAGTCGCACATCATCACTCCGACCTTGCTCTTGCGGCGTTTGCAGTTGGCGATAATGGTATCCACATAGGTTTCAAGAAAGCGGCGGTTGTATAAGTCGGTCATGGGATCTTTAAGGGCGGTCTCTTTGAGAACCATGGCAAACCGTTTGGCCTCCACCACCGGCGTCGCCTCTTTGATATAGCGCATGGCCCATTTTACCGACTCTTCAAACCTTTTCAGCTCCTCGGGTGGACAACCAATTTTATGCAGAAACTGAACAATGGCAATCACCCGGCCACCAGCGATCATTGGCACGCAATGATGTACGTATTTGCCGTTGAAGGGGAAATGTTTGCAAATTTCAGGATGTTGGCTAAAGGAAATAGGATGTCCGGTTCGTTTGGCCCGGCACAGGTTGCCATCGGCGACAACCTCGTCGGCACAGAGCATTTCGTGATCAGAAGCATAGGCCACAGACATTTTATTGTTGTTGCCCAGCAGCTCGTATATGATCAGCTTGTCAAAGTGGTACCGTTCGTGGAGCAGTTTCGCCAGCCGATTGTGTACATCACCAGTGGTTTCCTCTTCTTCGATGATGGTCTTGAAGCTATTGAGGCTGAAGAGGTTGTCCACCAGCTTGTTGAGTTGAATGGCAAGTTGCCCAACCTCATCATGGGTCTTGACGTCGATCTGGTGGGTCAAGCGTCCCTTGCCCTTGGCGATGCCCTTGATGTTCTCCAGGATATCTTTCAGGGGCCGGACAATCATCATAATATAGAGCATGGTACCTATACATAAAATAAGGGCGGCAACCAGACTGATGATGATGGAGTTCCGTCGGGAATCGTGGATGATGCTGACGGAATCTTTAACCATGGTGTTGTGTTCAGCGTTGACCTGGACAGTGAAATTGGTCACCAGTTCATATATTTCATCCAGGCTGTCGAGAAGATCTCCCAGCTGTTGCGATTTATTTTCCTTGTTGTCCTGGTGAGAAAGATTGTCGGCGAAGCGGGTAAAGACGTCGTCGAGGTTGTTAAGCTCTTGGTTGATCTCTTCCAGAGAGTCGTGGATTTCCGTGTTCGGCGGCTCAGGTTCTACGGTGAAAATGTCCAGTGTTTCTTGGGATATTCTCGCTACATCTTCCACCTTACCGCCAGTGCGGAGAGCGGCAATCATCCGTTTGAAATCACCCAGCCGTTGTCGGTTTAGGAGGATGTCGTGATTCACTTCGGCACTTTTTGAATCCTCCTGGGCCAAGATATGCATCAGGGAAATTTTGAAACCGTTCAGTTGCCGCAAGATATATTGGCTCACCTTGTATTGCGGCATGCTCACCGCCTGCAGTTCATGGAGGCGATGGTCAATTTTGCTCAGGGCGAAGGTGTGCTGGATGGAAATGAGGCTGAAGCCGAAAAGGGAGATAACCAGCATTCCGATTAGTTTGCCGGTGATACTGGTTCTGAAGCAAAAACCAAATAAAGGGCAATCTTTTAGGCCGAAAAATTTCTTGGTTAATGTTTTCTCGGAACTGTTGGCGTCGGACATACTGAAAACCCATATGTTAATTAATGTTCGGAAGATGGGGATTTTACAACAAGTCCTTTAAGGTATTACACAGAATTTTCGCATTTGAAAGTCAAAAGTATCTTTTTGTAGAGGTTTTTTTTTCGATGGTGTTTCTCAGGGAATAAATTCCATTTAGGATGGTAGTGATCTCAGTCGCCCTTGTGTCACGTCAACCCTGAAACGCCGCATCGTGATGGCTTTGTTTTTACGCCTGCGGCGTTACGACTTCAATCACAAGGCACAACTATGCGCTCCAAGTCGTGCCTTGCAGGCAAAAAAAATTTGCTGCACAATTTCACAGCATTTCATCCTTAGACGCAACATTAGCGCCAGAGCGGAAATGATGAGCGGGCAATAACCGTATCAAGAAACATCTCATCATGGAGCGGATATGCTTCCTTGAGCATTGGTTGCAAATCCTTGCTTATTTCCTTATACGACGGTAGCGGCGGGATGATGGGGAGGTAATGTTCGATAGGTGGCGGGGTTTCAATGTCCATCTTCTTTTCAAGTTCTTGTAACAGTCCCACTTCCATGCCGCCCTCCATGCCGCCGCTTTGTCCGGCGTCATTTAAAGAGTGTAAAAAACCCATGATGCTGCCAAAGTCATTTTGGCGGTAAAACATCTTGATTTCTTCGTCGATGGTTGCCTGATAGTCAATGAGTTCGTTAAACTTTTCACGATAACGTTCGGAGTGAAAAACGAGCCTTTTGTAGCAGTCTTCCATCAGATTGCGGAAACAGTTGAAGCGAGTTAGGCCACGAATCCTTACCCCTTCGAAAACACGTTCCTGGATATGTTGGGAATGGGTAAGGAAGGTATCGTAAAAAAGACGTTCTTCGATATTGGCGAGATCCAGAAAGGACTGAATTAACCTTTCGTCCTTAAGGAGGATATAGATACGTATAAGATCGAAAGAAATTCGTTTCTCAAGGATAAATGAGTATTGCCGGATCTTTTCGGTGAGCCCCAGCTTGTCTTCCTCAATGAGCTTGCGAAATCCGAAATAACGGTCGGCGATATCTTTTTTGATTTCATAGGCGAGAACATCTTGAATATTCGGCTTCATGAGTATCCCTTCTCGTAGTCAAGGAAACAGTAGGTTGAGCTTGCATACCTCCGGCTTCAGCATATTGTACAGCCTAACACGCTGAAGCCCAAAATGAAAATATTGAGGTTGGTTTGATTCCACCCCCCCCCTTTTTCGCATAATTTGCGGATGGCAATCATGCCCCGCACAATGAGATCTTTGCCAAAGCCATTGATGCCGTTTTGGATCATAACTTGTATTTAGCCAACATCACCTTTCTCAACAACCCCGTGCCATCCAGGGAGATATCTTCATGATGTTCAGGGCACCCGCCTGGCGGGCAGGTGGAAAGGAAAAAACGGGATCTTGATCGAAAATGGCCTAGGGCACGAAAATTTGGCGCAAAATTTTTAAAAAAGTATCCATTACGATGCTTGAAAAATAATGCCTCCGCCCTTAAGGCGAACACGAACCATTGCTGTCAGGCTGCTGGTGTATTATTTACATTGCCTTCATGGTAAGTGACTGATAGGTTTATTGATGTGCTATCGTTGTTG
>JAQYVW010000031.1 GCA_030145325.1 Desulfurivibrionaceae bacterium | reverse complement strand
GCAGCATTAATCTGGAAGGGCATCTTTCGGGAGGACACCCTGCTCAAAGAGGTTCTTGAACCATGAGCAGGGTGGGACAGTTAAATGGAGCAGTGCTTCTTGATTCGATTGTCCTCGTCAAGGAGGACAATCTGGGGACGGTAGTCCAGTAGTTCGTCGGCATTGAACATGGCATAACTGACGATGATAATCCAGTCGCCGATCATTCCTTTGCGGGCGGCGGCGCCGTTCATGGAGATGATCCCTGAGTCCGCCGGGCCTTCGATGGCATAGGTTTCAAAGCGTTCGCCGTTGTTGATATTGTAGATGAATATCCGCTCGAATGGAACCAGACCTACCGCATCCATCAGCATCTTGTCAATGGACAGACTACCTTCATAGTTAAGGTTGGCGTCAGTGACTGTTGCCCGATGGATCTTTGCTTTAAGCATGTTTTGTAACATTTAATTTCTCTCAATTTTCGTCAAATAAGACCGTGTTGTCGATCAGTCTGGTCGTGCCAACTTTGGCGGCGACTAGAAAAACGCTGTCATGGTTGATTACAGTCTGGTCGTTCAAGGTTCGTTGATCAACCAGACTGAGATAGTCAATAGTCACCTTATCATTGTCGCTAAGGATCTTTGCTGCTTCACACCGCAGTTGCTCGGCATTTGTTTCCCCCTCTCTAAACCGTTGTCGGACATGCTTGATGCTTTTGACCAGTGTCAAAGCTGCTTGTCGTTCGGTAACAGAGAGGTAAGTGTTGCGCGAACTCATCGCCAGCCCGTCTTCTTCGCGGACAATGGGGTGGCCGATGATCTCGATATCCCAGTTCAGGTCGCAAACCATTTTCCTAAGTATGGCCAGTTGCTGAAAATCCTTGCGACCGAATATCGCCACGGTGGGCTTGACGATGTTGAAAAGCTTGGCCACCACCGTGGTTACGCCGTCAAAATGACCGGGGCGACTCAGTCCGCAGAGCCTGTCGGTAATACCTTTGACCGTGATCAAGGTTTGAAACCCCTCCGGGTACATATCGGCCACGGTTGGGGCGAAAAGGATCTCGACACCCTCCTTTTCTGCCATGGCCGCGTCTTTGGCGAGGGACTTGGGGTACTGGTCGAAATCTTCCTCCGGGCCAAATTGGATGGGGTTAACAAAGATGCTGGTTACCGTCAAGTCGGCTTGATGGCGGGCCATCCGCATTAAAGAGAGATGGCCTTCGTGAAACGCGCCCATGGTTGGGGTCAGAGCAATGGTTTTACCAGCCCCTAAGGCCTGATTTGCCCAAGCGGTCATCTGGCTTGGTGAATGGATGATCTCCATGCGGTCTGAAACTACTTACCGTTTTTTGTCGCCGGGATCAGGGTTGCCAGTCGTTCCTTGGCCCACCCGCTCTCATCTTTTGCAACCTTTTCGTAAGCGTCACGAGCCTTGATGGTTTCCCCTTTCTTTTCGTAAATCCGCCCCAGGGCCATGTAGCCCATATCGGCAAAGCCATTTGCTGCTGTTGCCGCCTGATACTGGATAATGGCGTTGTCATCATCTTTATTCAGTTCAAAGGCCTGGGCCAAAGAAAAATGGAGTAGGGGAGCCATGGGGCTCTCTTCGTCGATGTTGTTAAGGGCTTTGTTGTAACGGTCAATGGCATTTTGGTAATGACCAGCTTTTTGGTCAGCGTGGCCCAGCTCCACCATCCCCCAGAGTGCGGCATCGCTGCCGGAATGGTTGGCGATTACTTGGGCTAATTTGTCGGCGCGGATGTCATCGGCGGTTTCATTCATGGCGGTGGCTAGAAAGGAGGTGGATTTTTCAATCTGAGTGGTGGTGTAATAGTCATAGCCGGCCCAGGCAGCCAGGGCCAGAGCTAGACAGATTGCTCCAATTTTAATGTTTTTGGCATTCTTGCGGCAAAAAGCAGCAAATTGTGGCGGCAGGTTGAGTTCATCGAAAAAGTCCTGCTTGCTTTCAATGTTGATGGTTTGGAGATTATCTGTGTTGAAAGGGGTATTCTCGCTCATGAGGGCGCTTCCTTAAGGGGTTGCTGCTCGTGTGTGTTATCCCGTAACAAAATAACGGGCCGATGATTATTGAATATCGAGACAATATACCCACTGTGACAAAAAAAAGCATCTGTGAATTTGGTAGAGCTGTTTCTTTCATTCTCTCTTTGTTTCATCTCTAAAAATCTGCTTGCTGTTTTGTCTCCCAAAAAAGAATTTGTTGTGCTAGAAAAGGTTAATTATGAATGTTTTAGCCCGCAGAATACAGACTGTCGAAGAGGTGACCTGCTCCCTGAAGGGGCTTTTGGAAGCTTCATTCCCTTTTGTCACCGTGGTTGGTGAGATATCAAATTTGCGCCGCCCCTACTCCGGCCATCTTTATTTCACCCTGAAAGATTCCGGGGCTCAGTTGCGCGCAGTCCTCTTTAAACCTCAGCAGCGCTACCTGAATGAGATGATTCGTGATGGGCAGGAGGTGATTTGTCAGGGGCGAATCTCACTCTATGAGCCGCGCGGTGAATATCAACTGATTGTTGATGTGGTTGACTCCAAAGGGAAGGGTGCTTTACGGCTTGCCTTTGCGCAGCTTAAAGAACGTTTGGCCGCAGAAGGACTTTTTGACCAGGCCCGCAAACGTCCTTTGCCCTTTTTGCCCGCTCGAGTGGGGTTGGTAACCTCGCCGGAAGGGGCAGCCCTGCATGATTTCTTGCACATCGCAGAGGCCAGATTCCCTGGCCTGGCCATTGAGATCTTACCGGTCAGGGTGCAGGGGGATGGTGCGGCGGCTGAGATTGTGGAGGCTATTGAGCTATGCAATGACCGGGGCATGGTTGAGGTAATTGTTCTTTGTCGCGGTGGTGGTTCCATAGAGGATCTCTGGACTTTCAACGAGGAAACAGTGGCGCGGGCTATTTTTGGATCAGAAATTCCAGTGGTGGCGGCAGTGGGCCATGAGGTTGATTACACCATTGCTGATTTTGTTGCGGATCATCGGGCGGCCACGCCCACTGCCGCTGCTGAGGCAGTAATGCCTCAGCGAAAGGTGTTGTTGGTCAGAGTGCAAGAGCAGCAGCGGCGGTTAGCTGCGGTCATGGCAAGACTGCTAGCGCAACGGCGACAAGAAGCTGATTTCTTGCGGCGGACCATGGCCGACCCGTCTATTCATCTTACCCGGCACCTGCTTCGTTTAGAGCAGCGGCAACATCGGATTCTGCATGGACTCCAAGAGCGATTGCGGCAAGGACTGGCCAAGCTTGACAAGGTTACTTTGCGCCTAATGGAACAAAATCCCAAGGATCAGTTGCTCTTCCAGAAAAAATGGCTGGTGGAACTCAGTCGAAAAACCGCTATGTTGACCACCATGCTTATGCAGCGCAAGGCAGCCCGGTTGCAACGCGCGGCCGCCTTGCTTGATGCAGTGAGTCCTCTGGCAGTATTAGGACGAGGTTATGCCGTTGCCAGAACCGTCCCGGCGGGAGATGTGCTGCGGGACAGTTCGTTGGTGGAGAGAGGGGACTGCGTGGAAGTTTTATTGCGCAACGGAGTTTTAGTCTGTGAGGTTGTCGGCAAGAGCGACAGCAGGTAATGAGGTGGGGGTGGGGGGGTGGGGTTAAGCTTAAGCGTCCGCTACAGCCAAGCATTGGTAAAAAAAATCTGAGTTGGCTGAAGTTCAGTGGTAATAAAAAAAGGATTGCGAAATAACCGCAATCCCTGTCGTTATAATGGTCGGGACGAGAGGATTTGAACCTCCGACCCCAGCGTCCCGAACGCTGTGCTCTACCAGACTGAGCCACGTCCCGACCCGATGGACAAATAAAGTTAATATTTAATACAACAACCGCAGCAGGGTAAAGTTTGAACCTGGACAAGATTCAAGCAAGTGCCAAAATAAACGGTTCCGACAAAAAAACACTCTTTTTGTCGGAACCGGTGATCTTTGTGCGGTTCAGAAACGCAGAAAAGAATTTTCGTATTTAATCACCAATTAACCATGGGCTAATATCGTTTAGGCAAGCCCCCAAGCTTGTCAAAAACTTAAACCCATATAAATGGAGATATATTACGTTGCTAATGAATAGAATCTAATTCTTTACTTTACAGCGTCGGAAAGCTTGCTGCCGGCTTTGAAGCGGGCAACGGTTCTGGCGGCGATTTTGATCTCTTTGCCGGTCTGAGGATTGCGGCCAGTACGGGCTGCCCTCTTAGCTACGGAAAAAGTTCCAAAACCTACCAGAGTGACTTTGTCCCCCTCGGACAGAGCGCTCGTGATGGAGTCCAGCATACCGTTTAGTGCTTTTTCTGCGGCGGCTTTGCTGATACCACTTGCGCTTGCCATCCCTTCGACCAGTTCACTCTTGTTCATACTCCTTCCTCCTTGCGGTTTTTGTGGTTCTGTTGCCTGAATGAAAATTTAATGCGAGTATTTCTAGGCGATTTAATCAATAAGGACTTTAAATGTCAAACAAAAAACCTGACAATTGACTGATTATCATTATTTTTTTATATGGTGTGCAATCCAACATCCCTTACAAAAGCTAAAGAACTTTACCTTGTCGTTCTGAAAGATCAAGAAAAACTTTTTGAAAACCCATTGATTTGAAAAAAAAGTGGGTTTCTCTTTGTGTTTCTTGATCTCTTAATATGTTGAAATCACTATCTATAAGTTCAATGATGGCATTGTTTTCGTGGTTGTACCGAACCCGGCAATCCTGAACTCCCAAACGGTGTAAATGCGCCTCACAGCGGGCGACAACAGCAAGTGTTTCTTGGTTAATCGATAGACCCGTGGCAATCCTCGTTGCCAGGCAGGATGCTGATGGTTTGTCCCAAGTTGCAAGTTGTAATACTCTACTTATTGACCGGATCTCTCTTTTACCCAGTTGCGCTTCGATCAATGGGGTGGCAATCCCCAATTCACGGATCGCGCGGTGGCCGGGGCGATCCTCTTGGAGATCGTCGAGGTTGGTGCCGTCCATTAAGACCATCTCCGGCTGATCGTCGAAGAATTGTTTAAAATCAGAATAAATTGCTCTTTTGCAGTGGTAGCATCGGTCTGGAGGATTGTCGACAAACTCCGGCCAGGTCAGCGGGTCCAGGTTGCAAACCTTTAGGGTGGCACCCATTGCGGTGGCGGTATTGATCGCTTCTCTGGTTTCCTTTTCCGGTTGCAATGGTGTTGCCGCCAGCAAAGCGATAACCTGGCCTGCCGTGGCCTCCATGGCAGCTTTCAGGAGCAGGGTGCTGTCAACTCCGCCAGAGAAGGCCAGCGCCACCTTACCTTTTTCTTTGATGATCGCACAGAGGTCGGCGTATTTGTCGGCCAGGTCGGCGTTCATGGAAGACAAAGTTGTGTGCTATACCGACGGCAAGGTCTTGATCGGTTTCTCAAGTTCAAAATTCCCGTCGAGAATCCATTCTTTCAGGGTTTCGGCAATCTCTCGAGCTCGAACCACGCTTGACAGCGGCGCGGTGGGTACTTCCTGGCCGTCAATCTCGATTTGGCCGCTCTTTAGTTGGGCGTAACTGACCTCGCCATAGTTTTTTGCAATCTGGTTGGGGTAGTCGTTTGCGTAATCAACCACTTGGGTAAAGATTTCTTCGTCGGAAACGCCGGTATAGGCTGCCATCTCTTCATTGAGAATGGGGATCGGGATGCCAATACCCACCGCCATGGTGGAACCGTAACCTTGCATACTGATCCCTTTCAGCCAGCGAGACGACATCCCTTTGAGATCGCCTTGAACCATTATAGTCCCGGATGGTCTTCGCGGGGTGCCGTTTTCTGAACGCATGGCACCTGGGTTATGCTGGGTTCCGTGCCAGGTGACATAGCCGACCCCGCCACCCAAAAAGATGCGGGTCCCCAAGCCAATGGTCTTGTAGAGAGGGTCATTCATCAGAGGACTGAGTTCGCCAGCGCTACAGTAGGTGGCGTTGCGTCCTTTCGGTTTCAGGGTGCCCATATATGTATAGATAGTTTTATCGGAGAGATTGACGGCGCAGTTATAGTTTTGGTAACAGTTGCGAGGATTGGTGAGCAAGGCATAGGGGAGATCCTTGAGGGTTACCTTTCTTTCAACCTCGGTGTTCGGGTAACAATTGGTCCCGTAACCGATTGCCCTTAAGCTAATCTCTTTGCCAGCAACCAAATCTTCGATGAGGTGGCCACCGCCATAACGAAAGGCACCGGGAAAGACCTTATTCAAGGGGTCGTCCTCGGGGGCTTCAGTGACGCCGATGTAAACATCCACGGCGGCAAGACCGGCATAGGCGGGAACGTCATTAAGCCAGACCTTGGAGGCCTTGATGGTGGGATTGGTATGACCAAAATTAATAAATGCGCCGGACGAGCACATGGGTGAGAAGGTACCGGTGGTGACCACATCCACCTTGCGGGCTGCGGCAACCGGGCCATTTTCTTTGACAATGGCAACCATTTCTTCGGCGGTTACAACCACCGCTTCACCGGCGCGGATTTTGGCGTTGATTTCATCGTAGGTTTTGTTGACTTCAAATTCACTCATATTATTCCCGTTGCTTTTAAAGATGTTGTTTGGGTGGTGGTTGGAAAAGATAGAAAGAGGTTAATACTCCATGGCCGAGACTACTTTATGGCCAGCTTTAGTCAGAGCTTTGACAACCGGTTCCAGGTCGCATTTATCAACCCGGAAATAATGAACCTTGCGTCGTGAAGAATGTGTTTCCGAGGCAACGCTGAGGATTTCGCAGTCATGCTCCCGGATGATCCTCGTGACCTCGTTTATGCCGCCCTTTTTATTGATAATAACATCGATACGTGCCGAAGCCTTGAGTAGCCCCATAACCTCAATAAAGGCGTTAAGCAGATCTGAGGTGGTAAGGATACCAATAAGTTTCTTCTTCTCAAGTACCGGCATGCCACCGATCTTGAAATCATGGATCAACTTGGCGGCAGCTTCGATGCTAGCGTTGGCGTTTATCGTTATGGGGTTGAGAACCATAACCTTTTCAACCGGTATCTCCTCAACCATGGCCGGAAAGGAGAATTGGCGAAGATCGCTTTCGGTGATGAAGCCCACCAGCTGTTCTTCCTCTATCACCGGTAAGTGACGGATACCGTTGGCGGTCATCAGTTGCGCAGCGTCCTGGAGGAGGGCGGTTCGGGCAATGGTGACCGGATTGCTTTTCATCCAGTTCTTTACTTTCATGAGAACAAAAAGGATGCTGACACTGGTGGGTGAGTGGCGCTGAAGAAGCAGGAACTGTCGGTCATCAAGGCTAGCCCCACCCAAAGTTGTTCAACGTCGATAAAGTATTGAAATGAACCGTAGAGTAAAATTGATATTATTTCAAGCATGAAGTGTGATTTGCCAGGGTTTTCAGCAGTGGCTCCTGTTTTTGCTCTTTTCTTCTCGAATGATTTGATTTAGATTGGAAAATTCGTAAAAAGCTCTTTTCTGCGCGTCAAGTTAGCAAGACGCTATTTTAACATACAAAAACAACTGTCGGGTTGTTCAGGAATTACCACCGCAATGACCAATTTAGAAAAAAAATCCCTGCCGGATATCCGTAATCGTATCGATGCCATTGACAACCAGATGCTTGACTTGCTGAAGGAGCGTTTACAATGCGCTCGGGAGATTGGTCAGGTCAAGGCGCAGGACAAGCGTCCCACTTGGGATCCCAAGCGGGAGCGGATGATCTTTCAGCGTCTGGAAGCCGCCAATAATGGTGTATTCCCTTGGCCATCGTTGTTGAGCATCTATCGGGAAATTATCACCACTTGCCGCCTTTCTCAGAACAAGGTTGAGGTTGCTTATATGGGGCCGGAGGCTACTTTTAGCCATCTGGCCGGGATCAAGTGTTTTGGTCAGTCCGCCGAGTACCGCGCCACCGAGACCATTGAGGATGTATTTGTTGAGGTGGAAAAGGGGCGAGTTCAGTATGGAATCGTGCCGGTGGAGAACTCCATTGAAGGGGCGGTGACCTCAACTCTGGACGCCTTCGTCAACCATAGGGTGCGGATCTGCGCTGAAGTCAATCTGCCCATTACTCACAATCTGATCAGCAAAACCGGCAATATTAAGGATATCAAACAGGTTCTTTCCCATCCGCAGCCTCTGGCCCAATGTCGGCAATGGCTCCGGAAAAATTTGCCCGAGGTACCACTGAAGAGTGTGTTCAGTACTGCGGTGGCTTCGCAGATGGCGGCTGAAGATGAATCTGTCGCAGCCATTGCCAGCGAGTTGGCGGTGAAGACCTATGGATTACAGGTGGTGGTGCGTGGGGTGGAGGATTACAGCGGCAACAGTACCCGCTTTCTTCTCCTTGGCCCTGAATCACCGTCAGCCAGCGGTGCGGACAAGACCTCGTTGCTGATCAGCTTCCATGATCGGCCTGGGGCTTTACATGAGACCTTGAGCATTCTTGCCCGGCGTGGAATAAATCTTACCCGTATTGAATCGCGGCCCGTTAAGGGTGCCGTGGGGCAATATCTCTTTTTTATTGATATGCTCGGACACTGGGACGACAACGAGGTTCGGGAAGGCTGTCAGCAATTAAAAGAACTCTGCTCATTTTTTGAGTGGCTCGGATCATACCCCATTGGTGAGTAGCTTCAGCCGCCGATGCGCGACATCTGGCCATGGCAGTTGCCGCTTTTTTTCTCGTTAAGTTTGTGGCCTTTGGGTTTGTTGAGGATGGTGTCCCGCAGGGCGTTTTGGATATCCCTATCGCTGCCGCCATTACGAATGATTGTTTTGAGATCGGTTTCCTGGTCGGTGAGCAGGCAGGAGCGCAGTTTTCCCTCAGAGGTCAACCGTAGACGGTTACACCTGTCGCAGAAATGATGGCTGATGGGACTGATGAAACCGATTTTCCCCACCGCCCCGGTAAATTGAAAGACCCTGGCTGGTCCTTCCATCCCGTCGGTGGTCACGGAGGAGAGTGGGCCTAGGGTTTCCAGGCGGTTCTTGATCGTCTCCGCCGAGATATATTTCTCTTTTTCCCAAGTTGAGTCTTTGCCCATGGGCATGAATTCAATGAAACGCACCTGGTATGGTGCGGTGAGTGAAAGTTTGGCGAAATCGAGAAATTCGTCGTCGTTGATTCCGTTCATGGCCACCACGTTGATTTTTATCGGCGCAAAGCCCATTTCCTGGGCAATGGTGATGCCGCGCCAGACCTTGGCAAAGAAATCGCCACCGGTGATCTCTCGAAAGCGGTCAGGGCGGAGGGTATCCAGGCTGATGTTCAGTTTTCTGATTCCGGCCTGGTATAATTCTTCGGCGTAATCCGCAAGCAGGACGCCGTTAGTGGTGAGACGAATGTCTTCCAGGCCGTCAATCTTGGCCAGCCCCCGGATAAAGGTGGTGATATCGTGACGCACCAAGGGTTCACCGCCGGTGAGACGGATTTTCTTGACCCCCATCTGCACAGCCAGTTGCACCACCCGCAAGATCTCTTCGTAGCTGAGCAATTCGGTATTGGTGAGCTTGTCGGTGATGATCTTGGGGGTACAGTAGAGGCAGCGGAGATTGCATTGATCGGTGAGCGATAGCCTGAGGTAGCTGATTGAGCGATCAAACATATCAATGAGACGGCTGCCTTCTTGCTCGTTTTCTGTCATGGGGTGGGGTCTGTAAGTTTGGGTGGGAATTATTGGTTGGGGGAATCCCGGTTACTCTTGTCCGACTAAGTAAATAATTTACGGGGACGATGCCTTTTCGTCAAGGAACATATCCGTCTGGCCCTGGTCGGTGGCGGTATTTATAAGGGTAAAAAAACAAAAAATATGTTGATACTTGGAATTGAAAGCTCCTGTGATGAAACCGCTGCCGCTGTCCTTGCCGACGGTGAAGAGCTCCTGGCTGATGTTATCAATACCCAGGTGGCGACCCACGCCAAGTATGGTGGGGTAGTGCCGGAGCTGGCATCGAGGATGCACCTTGAGGCGATCTATCCGGTGGTGGAAGAAGCGTTGAGCCAGGCCGGGGTTACCCTTGCAGATATTGACGGGATTGCGGTTACGCAAGGGCCAGGGCTGATCGGTTCGTTGCTGGTGGGGCTCTCCTTTGCCAAAGCGGTTTCTTTTGTCCGCAAGATTCCTTATGTGGGCGTTGATCATATGAATGGTCACCTTCTCTCGGTATTCCTTGGCCAGCATCGTCCCGCTTTTCCTTACATTGCCGTTGTCGCTTCCGGCGGTCATTCAAGCATTTTTCGGGTCAACAGCGCCAAAGAGTATTTGCTCCTTGGCCGAACCCGCGATGACGCTGCCGGTGAAGCTTTTGACAAGGTGGCCAAGCTGCTGGGGCTTGCCTATCCTGGTGGGCCGGTGATCGGTAAGCTTGCCGAGGAGGGGAGGGGGGATGCTATTTCCTTCCCACGAGCCTGGCTTACTCCTGACAGTCTTGACTTCAGCTTTAGCGGTTTGAAGACGGCGGTGGTAAATTTTGTCCATAAACACCGGCAAAAAGGAGAAAGGGTGTTGCCGCAGGCTGATATCTGCGCCTCCTTTCAAGAGGCGGTGGTTGATGTGCTGGTAGAAAAGGGCATTCGGGCCGCCAAGAGAGAAAATATTGATCGAATTGTCCTTGCTGGCGGGGTTGCCGCCAATGGCCGTTTACGAGCCGAGATGGCGCGGCGAGGTAAGGAGCAAAATATTGAGGTGTATATGCCCGCACCACGTTTTTGCACAGATAATGGCGCAATGATCGCCCTGGCTGGTTATCATCGGTTTTTGGCCGGAGAGGGTGGGTATGATTATGAGATGGATGTTTACTCCCGCGTGGCTATATAAGAGAGGCTACCGTTGAAACTGGAACCGCAACGCACCTATCGTTACTACTATTTAAAGTTTGTCCGTCTTAAGGGGGAGCCGGCGGAGCTTGCCCGGGGGGTGGGGTTGGGTCTTTTCGTTGGTATTACCCCCACCATCCCCTTGCACACCGTGCTGATCCTTTTTGTTACCTTTGTTACCCGGAGCAGCAAGATTGCTGGCCTGTTGGCCAGCGTGGCTGTTTCAAATCCTCTTACCATTCCGCCCACCTATTATCTCTCCTGGAGGGTTGGGGCCTGGCTCACCGGTACGCATATCTCATGGGAACACATCAAATCGGTCATGGAGCTGGTGCTTTCTGATGCCGGGTTTATGGAGAGCATGACGGCGGTGATTCATCTTGGTCGTGAAGCGTTGCTCACCCTGTTGCTCGGAGGATTTATTCTTGCCTTGCCGGTGGGGCTTATGGGCTATTTTCTTTCCCACCGTTTTTTTGACGCCATTCAGCGTAAAAAACGGCAAAAACATATCTTGCGGTAATCACTTATGCCAGACAGCTATACCATCAAGGAAATCCTCAAAGAGCGTAACCTTGCTCCCAATAAGAAGCTTGGGCAGAATTTCCTGATTCATAAACAAACTCCGGCCTTGATTGTGGACCGTGCCGAGGTTGATAGCGAAGAAACGGTGGTGGAGCTTGGGGTTGGCCTTGGTTCGTTGACCATTCCTTTGGCGGCAAGGGTCAAAAAGGTGATCGGCATTGAGCTTGATGCCGGGATCATCAAGTGGCAGCGCGAGAGCGGCAACCTTCCCGGGAATGTTGAGTTGATCCATCAGGATCTTTTGAAGGCTGATTTTGTCGATCTGGCGGCAAGGTGTGGCGGCAGGCTCAAGATCATGGCCAATCTGCCCTATTCCATTTCTAATCCTCTCCTCTTTAAGCTCCTTGACAACCAACCGGTGATGGGTTGGGCGACGTTGATGTTGCAAAAAGAGGTTGCGCAACGGTTGACGGCCCCGGTCGGCACCAAAGAGTATGGGATTCTGTCGGTGCTCCTTGGCGCCTGCGCTTCGGTGAAGACTTTGCTTACCGTTGGCCCAGAGCAGTTTCATCCCCGCCCCAAGGTGGATTCCCAGGTGGTGAAGATTGTTTTTGATCCGGTGCCGAGCCGGGTGCAGGCGCTGCCTGCCCACGATTCCGCCCTTTTGCGGCAACTGGTGAAGGGGGCTTTTCAGCAACGCCGTAAAACCTTGCTCAATTCTCTTTTTGCCACTGCCCTGGCTGGGTGCGGCAAGGCAACGGTGGCAGAGATTCTTCACCGCGCTGATATCGATCCTCGGACTCGAGCTGAACGGTTAGGGGTTGAGGATTTCGTTCGTCTCACCAATCTTGTCTCTGCCCATCTCTCCGGTTAATTCCCTCTGTTCCGCAAAGTTGCCGGGATCAAAAAAACTCGCCCGCCTTCGGTAAACGTAAACAGTCGTAGTCTACGCCATTACCAGCTCCGCTTACCTTGTGCTCCTTTTCGTCATCTTTTCCGGTGCTCGGTTGCGAGCCAATGGGAAAAATCTTTTAAGGTTAAAGGCCAACAATCTTGGCTGCAGTTCAGTGGTAATCAGTTTTCAAAAAGGAAATTTGTTTTCAGTGCTGCAATATGTTAATTTTATGAATGATTTTGTTGTGTAGGGGCAGAAGTAAAGATCATTTAGACAAGAACGGTTACTGAGCAATGAAGGATGTTATTCAACAGGCAGGTCTGAAAAAGTATTTTCAGGATTATGCCGCTGGCGAGCCGGTTTTTATTGAAGGCGATGAGAGCCAGGATCTTTATATCCTGATTTCTGGACGGATCACGGTTTTTAAGGGTGAAACACCACTTGCCGAGATAGGTGAACCAGGGGCGCTTTTTGGTGAGATGTCATTCCTCCTGCGCCATAAACGCACGGCCACGGTGCGCGCTCACACCACGGTAACGGCGGTGCGGATCCCCTGTGATCGGATCAACGAATTTTTGGAGGAGTTTCCCTCGGTGGCCTCGAAGCTGTCCATTGAGCTTGCCCAGCGGCTGTACGAAACCACCACCATTCTTCATGGACTGCGAGAATTCTGCGACCTATTGCCTGATGCGGTGGTGTTAACCAGTGACCAGTTCCGGGTTCTGGCCTGGAACAAGGCGGCGGAGAAACTCTATGGCCGTACCTGGGAAGAGATGCAGAATGTGTTACTGCACGATATCTATGAGGATCAGGCGTCATATAGGCTTTTTCTTGATCAGCTCACCCACAAAAAGATCATCCAAGAAAAGCCGCTAAAGATTCGTCATCCCGATAATCAATGGCGGTTTGTTGCTACCAGTACCAATATTATCAATGATGGTCAGGGTAATCCCAAGGGGTATCTATTTGTTGGTCGTGATGCCACTGCCGAATACAGTCTCAAAAAGAAGGCTTTGCGTCTTACGAGTTGGCTGGCCCCGTTAGCGTTTGTCATTGGTTTTTTGACCGCGACCATTCTCTGCCGAAACCTATAGTCTATTTACGGATCATCTTCCGTAAAAGTTATCGGCAAGATCCTCTCCCAGCCTTTGCAGGAGGGCAACTGTTGCCGGGTCATTTTCCAGAGCATTAATGCCAACGCTTGCCATTGTGGCGTCAGGACCATGAATCATTTTTAGACCGGACATCCGGCATTGCCCTTCATCACCGCATTTAATGCATGGAACATTGCCGAGAATGGAAACAGCGCCAACGAAATTCATCCCCTCTTCCATCATAAAGTTTTGGATGGCCTGAATGCCGTTTTTTGCGGCAGGCGGCATCCCTGGCGTGCTGTCAGGGACGGCGCTGGTTATGATTGCCGCCCCTGGTTTGCCCGCCATCAAGCCATGGCGATGGCGCAAGGGGTAGAGACGTTCCATAAAGGCCTTGGTGCGGCTGTCCAGGGAAGAGTAAGGCGTATAACCGGCAATGATCAGAGCATCGGCCTTATAAGCCTTTTCGGCCAAAGCCACGCCATCATCCTTGATGACGCAACGATTGGTTTCTACGCAACCCAGGCAGGCGTCACAGGGAGCCACGGTGTGGTCGCTAAGTTTGATGAATTCGGTTTTTTTGGCACCCGTGGCCGCCAGGACGATTTTTAGAGCCCGGTCGGTGTTGCTGTTTTTGATCGGTGAACCGGATACGCCAAGAACTTTCATTAACTCCTCCCCAATAGATGGCAAATAGAATAGAATTTTGTGAAGAGGTTTAACGGCGACGACGATTTTGTGCAACCGTATTCATCATCTTGTTGTCGCAATTTTCAGATAAGGCTGCAATGAGATGCATCGTGAGATAAATCCTCCTGACGAGATAATCAGACGCTTGTTTTTTGTTTTTTATTTGATGGTGGTGGTTGTGTTCCTTGTCGCCACCTTGTTGGGCTTGGTGCAACAACGTTACGATTATTTGTTGTTAGCCTTTGCAGGTGGGATGGTGGTCATTGTTATCCGCCGCTTCGGGAAGCGGTACCTGGAGTTTGAGCGCCTGGCCGCTTCCTTTCCATGTGGGGGTGAAGAAGATGCCCCGCCCCCTGAATTGTGCCGTGAGGTTGAGCAATTGCTTGCGGAAGCATCTTCCGTTGCCGAGGATTGGCAGCATCGCCAGGTGATTCGCAACCGATTGATTATTCTCCTGGATCAGAACCCGGAGTTGTGGCAGTGGTTTCGGCAAGAGATTGCCGCCGTTTTCCCCGCCCTTGCCCATTGGGTCGGAAAAGGGAAAGCGAAGAAGTGAGGTAGCGGCAAGGTCGTTGGGCTTTTCTTTTTAGTTGTTGGCCATGGTCGGTGGTGGGCAACTCGCTGTTAATGTCGACTGGGCAAGAATTTGCTGAAATTGTTCATACAGTCTGGTGGTTTCAGCTTGGTCGGCATTGTCCAGAATTGTTTCGAAAAGAGCAGGGTCTTCCATTCGGTAAGCCGATTTGTCAAATAAGGTAAAGTAGGGTTCACCCTGAAAGGCATGGGCATCATACAGCATAATTTCACCCTGTCGTTCCGGGGCGTTAAGTATTGCCATGATTATAGGGCATTGTTTCAGCCCTTCACCGCATTGGCAGGCAATGGTTAGTTTGCTACCCGGTTGCCTGGAAAAATTGCAGGCCGCAGTAATAAAATCATCTGCGTATTTCATATCGCTCTTGCCGGTGAGAATGGAGATTTCATGCTCCGCAGAATTGAACAGGTTGTGGTAGTCTGTAACGTCGGCAGCGGTTAATAACAAGGCAGTATTTTCCCAGAAGTGTTGGTAAGCAAGGTCAGTTAGTTAAGTTGTTGTTTGGTGATGAAGGATGTTGTTTGCGACCAGGCGCGGAATGTCCTTTTGGGCTTGCGCTTAAATTTCTTCTTATCGTGAAACTCATACTTTTGTTAGGATGGCACATTAGCAATATACTGTAAAGTGAAATTGCTAAAATTTGGTTGGCGAAAGGTTTTTTCAGCGCGTCTTTGGGCGCTTCGTTCTGAACGGATTACTTTGATTGCTATGGAAAATTTTGTACTGGAAAATCATACCAAGATTATCTTTGGACAGGACACAATTGGGCAGATTGGTTCGGAAACCGCCTTGCTCGGTAAGAAGGTGTTGATGGTCTATGGCGGTGGCAGCTGCAAGGAAAATGGTATCTACCGCCTGGTACAGAAGTCGTTGTCTAAAGCCGGGGTAGCGGTGATTGAAATTTCTGGTATTTGTGCCAATCCCGTCCTTAAGCACGTCCGGGAGGGGATTGCCTTGGCAAGAGGGGAAAAGGTCGAGGCCGTCTTGGCCGTGGGGGGCGGCAGCGTCATCGATTCCGCCAAGGCGATCTGCGCCGGAGTGCCTGCTGAACATGATGTTTGGCAATTCTTTCGTGGCAAGAAGGGAATTAGGACGACCTTGCCCCTTGCTTGCGTGTTGACCATTGCTGGTTCAGGCTCAGAGATGAACGGTGGCATGGTTCTGACCAACGAAGAATCGGCTCGCAAGATGGGCATTGGCAATAAACGTTTGCAACCAGTGGTCTCGATCCTTGACCCAGGTGCCACCTTTACGGTGCCGCCAGATTACACAGCTTATGGGGCGGTGGATACCATCGCCCATCTATTGGAGTTTTATTGCAACAAAGAGGCTCGGCAAACCCCGGTTCAAGATCGTTTAATGGAGGGGGTGGCGCAGACCGTAATCGCTGCTTGCGAAAAGGCCTTGCTTGAGCCTACCGATTACGACACCCGCGCCGATCTGATGTGGTGTGCGACCTTGGCCCTTAACGGCTGGGCTGCCGCCGGCCTTGGTCGGGTTGGCTTTCCCATGCACTTGATTGAGCATTCGTTGAGTGCACTTTACAACGTGCCCCATGGCGCCGGCTTGGCGGTGGTCATCCCGGCTTGGCTTAGTTGGCAGGCCGAGCAGCAACCAGAGCGAGTCGGCCTGTTTTTCGAAAGGGTTTTTGGAATCCCTGAGGGTGACAAAAAGGACAATGCTCTTCAGGGGATCGATCAATTGCTTGCCTGGTTGAGAAGGGTGCAGTGTCCAACCTCCCTTACAGAGCTTTCTATCCCTGCCTCAGAAATTCCCAAGATCGCCGAAAATGCTTTGCCCCTTGCCAAGTTATGGCGTTTGCGTGACTATACCCAGCCGGTCATAGAAGAGATTATGCATCGTTGTCGTTGAGGCGGGTCGGTTTGGGGGGCGGAACCTTCTTCCACCCCTGATAGGCAACAAGTTTGGCGGTGAGTGAGCCAATCACGATCTTTGCCTTTATCTGCAGAGGAATGCGAGCTTGATCATCGCTTAGCCAGATGACCGGCGCACCGGTTTTTTGGTACAGACCTTTGAAGGGAAGTTGTGGCCTAACCCGGATCGCCTGGATGTTTCCGAAAAGGCTCTGGATATTTTCTTTTTTTTCTATCTGAACTATCACTTCGTGCCGTTTCTGGTCGGCAAAGGTCGGCACCATCAACTTTTTACCCACCACCAGTGGAAGTGCGCGCATGATCATAAACGAAGAGAACTCGTTGTAGGTCGGCCCGGAGACCTTATATGTTTCGGTGGTTTCATTGTTCCTGGTGTAAAGGATGATCCCCTCTTGCTGGTCGTAGGTGGTTATCTTTTTATTGCGCCGACGCCCTTCGTGCTGATCGATGCTATAACTGGTGGGTAGTCTCGCCAAACCCGTAACAATGGTCTCGAAATTGTCGACCACCGGATAAAAGACCTTCAGTAACCCTGCCGATCGCGCCGTTACCCTGATGGAAAATTGCTCTTGCTCAGCCTTAATCGGCACGAGATGGATAGAAAGTTCTCCAGCCTTGACTCCCAGCCATGAAATTTCGTAGCGCAGGGTTTCTTCTTGACTGTAGGCCTGCTGTAAAAGTTCATGGTCGGCGGCGGGGATGGTGGCCGCAGATGCTTTGAGGACGGACAAAATTGACCATAGAGAGATAAAGAGTAAAAGCAAAAACACCTTGCGTTTTGCCGGAACTTTTTTATCATGAAAAAAGTTGATATACATACAGGTCACCTGTTGAATTTACTCTTACCGAGAGATCGACTGCGGTTAGCACTTGCCTTGCATTATACATAATTCTTGCAAGAAGAGAGCGCCGTGTGAATATTTTAAGGTAGTAGGTCTAGCGCCGCTACCAGGAGCATGATCATGGATAATACGGATTTTAAACAGCCAGATGAATCCGATAATCCTCTTAGTAATGAAGAGAATCAAATTTACGAGGATGCGGTGACGGCTCTAAGGGAAGAACTGGACCAAGGCCGCACCTTTGACCATGCCTGCGAATGCCTTGAGGGCATTGAGCAGGAGCTACGGGCTTTGATTGTCGATGATTTCCTCAAGGTACTCATTGCCGAGGATCATTTTGGCGGTGGCAAAGGTCTCGATGATATAGCTTTATTTCTTGGCATCCCTTACGAGACCTTGGAAACGGCCCGTACTGAAATGTTGCAGGAGGTCGGAGAGGAAATGGCTACTCAGTACCGAGAAAACATTGGCGATACAACCCATTAAGCATAAATTGTTGTCTCGGCATAATCGTCCTTAGTCCTTCTTCGTGGACATTCTACTTGTTTAGGGGCGTGTCTGAGACACGCTAAATCTATTGCAGGTAGCGTAGACTCCGAAATCGAAAAGAATCGACCTGAAATTCCTAAAATATTATTCTCAATTCCTCAATTTCTCGTTACGACTTCCCCCGAAACGCTCCTAGGCCTGATTACCCACAGCCTGGAAGTCTTTTAATAATTTATATGCTTTAGATGGTGATGGTTTTGTTTTTGATTACTGCGGCCACCGAAATGGAAATGGCGCCTATTCGTCAGCGTTTAGCAAATTGCCAAGGGGTTGAATTCTTGGTTACCGGCGTTGGCATGGTTGAGGCGATGCTTGTTCTTGTTCGTCGGCTCAATCTATCTGCCGCAACCATCTCTGGAGTGGTGAATCTTGGTGTAGCTGGCGCTTATGTCGATACCGGTGTCCAGATCCTTGACCTTTGCCTGGCCAAAAGGGAAGTCATCGGTGATCTTGGCATTAGCGATGGTGAACAGGTGATTCCTTTTACCAATGCGGCCATTAAGTCGCCAAGGGAATTTTCCTTGCAGAATCCTCTCCAAGCTCGGGCAACTTCCATCCTTGATGATCAAGAGATTATGCATCACACCGGCATTTTTGTTACTGTTAATGCGGTTAGCGGTAGCGAGAGTCGCGGTCTTTTTTTTCGTGATCGCTATCTAGCCATCTGTGAAAACATGGAGGGGGCGGCAATTGCTCGGGCCTGTGCCGCCTTCGGTATTGATTGCTTGGAGTTGCGATCAGTCAGTAATATGGTTGAAGATCGTAATCCTGCTCAGTGGCGACTTGCGGAGGCGATTAATGTCTGTGCTGATGCCGCCGCGCAACTGATCCCAGCCTTACTTGAGTTGCAACCATGAATTCATCCTGCCCTTTGAGTATCGGCTTTTCGCCTTGCCCTAACGACACCTTTATATTTCATGCCCTGATGCATGGGTTGGTGGCAGACCCTCGGCTCAGTTTTGCGAAAGAACAACTAGCCGATGTTGAAACCCTTAACCAATGGGCCTTGCAGGGACGGCTTGATGTCAGCAAGGTTTCGTTTCATGCCTTTGCCCATCTTCTTGATCAGTACGTGCTTCTTGATGCTGGCAGTGCTCTTGGGCGAGGCTGTGGCCCACTCCTGGTCACCGCTCAATCCTTGCCGGTTGCCGACCTTGCCGACATGAAGGTGGCAATTCCCGGCAACTACACCACCGCAGCGATGCTGTTGCGCCTTTTTGCGCCCCATTGTGAGCAACTGGTCGTTATGCCCTTTGAGCAGATCATGCCTGCCGTTGCCGCCGGAAAAGTTGCGGCCGGGGTTATTATTCATGAAAGTCGTTTTACCTATGCAAATTATGGCCTCCATCTTGTCCAGGACCTTGGGCATTGGTGGGAAGAGGTTACCGGCTATCCTATCCCTCTGGGCGGGATTGTTGCTAAACGATCATTGGGCGATGAAATGATCGCCCTTGTTCAGCAATTGATCCGCCAGTCGGTAGGTTGGGCGTTCTCCCGCCCGGAGGACAGTCGTCTGTACATCAAAAAGCACGCCCAAGAAATGGATGCACAGGTAAGCCGTGACCATATCGGCCTCTATGTTAACTCCTATTCTGAACATCTTGGTGACCAAGGTCTTGCTGCGGTTGGTGAATTTTTACGCCGAGGTCGTGATGCCGGTGTGATTCCCCAAGGCCGTGATGACTGGTTTGAATCCTCCTGAGATGGTTGTAGCGGCTGGGAGCGGGGGACAATCGTGCTTGACAACTTTCTCAAAATGGCTATATAGTTCTTGTCTTTACCTGAAAATAGACGGTTAAGATTGTTTGCAAGGTTTCATAGTTATCTGCTGTTTTTGTTAAAGTGATTTCTCGATCCCTGAGAACGTTTGTATAAATCTAATGATAGGAAATGTTTATGAAAGTCTCTGGTGCGCAGGCATTCATCAAGTGCCTTGAAGAACAAGGTGTGGAGGTCATGTTCGGTTTTCCCGGCGGTGCGGTAATTGACCTCTACGACGAGATATTGAAACAGGACAAAATCACCCATGTGCTGGTTCGCCATGAGCAGGCTGCGGTTCATGCCGCCGATGCTTACGGTCGGGTCAGGGGTGAGGTTGGCGTTGCTCTAGCAACCTCTGGGCCTGGTGCCACCAACACCGTCACGGGTATCGCCTCGGCTTATTGTGATTCGATCCCGATGGTGGTCTTTACCGGCCAGGTGCCCACCATGCTCATCGGTAACGATGCCTTTCAGGAGGTAGATATCGTTGGTATCACCCGTCCTGTTACTAAGCATAACTATTTGGTAAAAAATGCCGAAGATCTGGTTCCGACCATTCGCGAGGCTTTCCATATCGCCCGTACCGGTCGCCCCGGTCCGGTTTTGATTGATTTACCCAAGGATGTTATCAGCGCCATGATTGACTTCCCGGAAATGAAGCCGGTGAAGATGCGCACTTATCGTCCTACCTATGAGCCCCATCCTGGTCAGATCGAAAAGGCCTGTAAGGCAATCCTCAAGGCCAAGAATCCAGTCATCTATGCTGGTGGCGGAGTTATCGCCGCGAACTCCAACGAAGAACTCACTGAACTTGCCAACAAACTTGGCATCCCGGTAACCATGACCCTGATGGGCTTAGGCGGCTTTCCCGGCACCCATGACCTTTCCTTGGGGATGTTGGGCATGCACGGTACCTATTACGCCAATATGGCAGTGGCCCACAGTGATGTGCTGATTGCGGTGGGAGCTCGTTTTGATGATCGCGTTACCGGTCGCATTGATGCCTTTGCGCCCAACGCCAAGATTATTCATATTGATATCGATCCGGCCTCCATCAGCAAGAACGTCGATGTTGATATCCCCATTGTCGCTGATTGTAAGCACGCCCTCACTGCCATGAACTCCTGGTTTGACCGCAGTGATGCTTGTGACCCAGCGGTGACCATCAAGAAGCATGGCCCGTGGTTGAAAGAGATTAACGACTGGAAGAAAAAACACCCCCTTGCTTATGTGCAAGACAGCGACATCATTAAGCCCCAGTTCGTGGTTGAAAAACTCCATGAGCTTACCGGTGGCGATGCCATTATCACCACCGAGGTCGGCCAGAATCAGATGTGGGCAGCGCAGTTTTATCAGTTCAACAAGCCTCGCAACTTTATGACCTCCGGTGGTCTCGGGGTTATGGGTTACGGTTTCCCGGCCGCCATTGGCGCGCAGATGGCCGCACCTGATCGCACCGTTATTGGTATCGCCGGTGACGGTAGCTTGCAGATGAATATCCAGGAATTGGCCACTGCCCGGCAGTATAAATGTCCGGTTAAGATAGCGATCCTTAATAATCATTATCTTGGTATGGTTCGTCAGTGGCAGGAGTTATTCTACGACAAGCAATATTCTGCCACCGTTCTTGATGTGGCCCCCGACTTTGTTAAACTGGCGGAGGCGTATGGAGCCGTTGGCTTGCGTGCCACCAAACCCAGCGAAGTGGAGCCGGTGATAAAAGAAGCCTTGGCTACCGACAACACCGTTATGATGGATTTTGTTGTTGCCAGAGAGGAAGGAGTCTTCCCCATGGTTCCGGCAGGGAAGGCAACCACCGAGATGCTGCTGGTTTAATTCATCCGTATTGAACTTAATTAGGATAGCGATATGAGACATACTATTTCCGTACTGTTGCAAAATAAACCTGGCGTCCTGTCACGGGTTACTGGCCTGTTCAGTGGACGTGGGTTTAATATTGAAAGTTTGTCGGTGAACCGGACCTTGGAAGCCGATGTGTCCTGTTTGACCCTCGTTACCACCGGTGACGATGCCATTGTTGAACAGATAACCAAGCAGCTCCATAAGCTCATTGACATCATCAAAGTCACTGATAACAGTGACGCTGATTGTGTTGAGCGGGATATGATCCTGATCCGGGTGAAAGCCGAGGCTAATACCCGCGCCGAAGTGTTGCGAATCATTGATATCTTCAGGGGCAAGGTTGTTGATGTTGGTCCCAAGACCTATATGATTGAGATGACCGGCAATGCCACCAAGTTGCAGGCAGTGGTTGATTTACTGCGGCCCATCGGTATCCAGGAGATTGTCCGCACCGGCACCATCGCCATGCAGCGGGCTCATAAGAATTAAATTCGTCGCTCTTGACGCGACTAAAAAGCGCCGTCATCCACGCGGCCCCCTGATGAACTGACACCGGAATCAGGCCAAGCGGCAACCTTAAGCCCTTTGCTCCGGTTGTCGGTTCATTTTATTATGGGCTTGATAATGGCACTATGCGTTTTCATTAAGTATTCATTACTTGAGGTCTTATGAAAGAACCGCGAATTCCCGTGGCCCAAGAGGGGTATCCCTTCATCGCCTTTGCTGCTTTTGCAACCATTGTCTTCGGCATTGTTCGTTACGATATCTTTGCTTTTGTTTCGCTGGCGATAACGGCCTTTGTCCTTTATTTTTTCAGGGATCCTTCGCGCATTTCCTCTGATGAAAAAGATGTCATGGTCTCACCTGCTGATGGTAAGGTAATTATCATTGACAAGGTCTTTGATGATCGCTTTGTCAAAGAACATGTCTACAAGGTCAGTATTTTCATGAATGTGTTTAACGTTCATGTCAATCGTATCCCTTTCTCCGGCGAGGTGGAGAAGATCCATTATGTTCCGGGCCGCTTTTATTCGGCTGATTCAGATCGTGGCGCCCTAAAAAATGAATATTGCGCGGTGACCATGAAAACCGAAACCGGCCACCGCATGGCCGTGGTTCAGTTAGCAGGTCTGATTGCCCGCCGCATTGTCTGTTGGGCGACCCTGGGAGACCGCCTCCAGCGCGGGCAACGTTACGGCTTGATCCGCTTTGGGTCACGAGTTGATCTCTATTTGCCATTGAAAACCCAGTTGGAAGTAAAAGTCGGTCAGAAGGTGCGGGCCGGGCAAACGGTGCTGGGGTACCTTTCTTAAGATTTCAGTGGTTTTTGCTGGATAAAAATATACCAAGTGGATTATGAGCGAGGATGAAACTGTAATGAAACTAATGGGACATGGCGAAGACGAGCATTTTTCCCCCAAGGGAACGATTTGTTTGCTGCCCAGTTTGTTGACCACGGTTAGCCTGTTCAGTGGTTTTTATGCCATTATTGCCGCCATAAACGGTGATTTTTTTATTTCTGCGGTGGCCATTCTGGTTTCCGGTATTTTTGATGGCCTGGATGGCCGGGTTGCCCGTCTCACCGGCACGGCCAGCCAGTTTGGGATGGAATATGACTCCCTCTGCGATTTGGTTGCCTTTGGGGTGGCGCCAGCGGTTCTTGCCTATCTCTGGACTTTGCAGGGCTATGGTCGTTATGGTTGGCTCGCCGCCTTTCTCTATGTAGCCACCACCGCCCTTCGCCTTGCTCGTTTTAACACCCTGGACGCCTCGGCCGCCAGCAAGGAGTTCACCGGCCTACCTTGTCCGGCAGCCGCAGCAATGATCTCCACCTCGGTTCTCTTTTGTCTATTTGTTAACGCCACTGGGCCACTTAAAGACTTCGGGGTGCTCGGGATGGTCTATTTCCTCTCCTACTTGATGGTCAGTACCCATAAGTATTTGAGTTTCAAGCATCCTGAAACCACCCGCTCCAAGGCTTTTTACGTTCTGGTGGGGATGGTGCTGGTGATTATTCTCATCGCCACTGAGCCACAGATCACTCTCTTTTTTATTATATTGACCTATATGTTGTCCGGACCCTTGGGTGGCTTATATTGCTTACTGTTTAAAAGTAAAAAAACAGTTAACGAAGAGGATAAAGCGGCCTGAATATCTTCATTGATCTGTAATTATCCTGCTGGGGTTGAAAACGAAGATTATCCCCTTTGCAAATCACATTGATTTTTTCCTAAATACGGAGCAAAAGAACCATGTCGGATAAAATTTACATATTCGATACCACCCTGCGTGACGGCGAGCAGTCCCCTGGCGCCAGTATGAATATGCAGGAGAAGTTTCGTTTGGCGCAGCAGTTAGTGAAACTTAATGTCGATATCATCGAGGCCGGTTTCCCGGTGGCCTCGGCTGGTGACTTTGAGTGTGTCAAATATATCGCCGATAATATCAAGGGCGTGCAGGTCGCAGGCTTAGCCCGTTGTCACGAAAAGGACATTGACACCGCCTGGGAAGCGCTTAAAAACGGTGATAACCCCAGAATACATACCTTCCTCGCCACCTCCGACATTCATCTTAAACATAAGCTCCGCATGAGCCGAGAACAGGTCTTGGAACGGGCCGTGGCGATGGTTAAACGCGCCGCTGGTTATACCAGCAACGTAGAGTTCTCCGCCGAAGATGCCTCCCGGAGCGATCTTGATTTTGTTTGCAAGGTATTTGAAGCAGTTATTGATGCCGGGGCCACCACCCTTAATTTCCCTGATACCACCGGTTATGCCTTGCCGGATGAGTTTGGTAAGCAGATTCTCTATCTGATCAATAATATTCCCAATATTCATAAAGCAGTGCTCAGTGTCCACTGCCATAATGATCTTGGTCTGGCCACTGCAAACTCCCTAGCCGCCATCAGCAACGGTGCCCGCCAGGTTGAATGTACCCTTAACGGTATCGGAGAACGGGCTGGCAACACCGCCATGGAAGAGGTGGTAATGGGGCTTCGTACTCGGGCCGGTAATTTGCCATATCATACCGAGGTGGTTACTGAGCATATCCATGCTTCCAGTCGGATGGTCACCACCATTACCGGTTTACCGGTGCAGCCCAATAAGGCCATTGTTGGCGCCAACGCCTTTGCCCATGAGTCCGGTATTCATCAGGACGGGATGCTGAAAGAACGCTCGACATACGAGATCATGGATCCAAGTCATATCGGCTTGAACAAGAGCAATCTAGTTTTGGGTAAACATTCCGGGCGGCATGCCTTAAAAGATCGGGTGGAATCCATGGGCTATGGCCTTACGGGTGAGGAACTGGACCGGGTCTTTGTGCGCTTTAAAGAGGTGGCTGACGTCAAGAAGGAGATGTTCGACGAGGATCTGGAAGCAATTTTGATGGACGAAGTGCTGCGGATTCCCGAGGCGTACCAACTTCTTTCCATGGGGGTGATGGGGGGCAGTAAGACCTTACCCACTGCAGCGGTACGGCTTTTGATTGATGGCGAGGAGTTCCAAAAGGCGGTGATCGGCATTGGCCCCATTGATGCCAGTTTTCGAGCCATTGCAGAAATGACCGGCACTTCCAGCCAGTTGCAATATTTTTCAGTCAGTTCCATCACTGGCGGCACTGACGCCCAAGGTGAAGTTATGGTGCGCATTGAGGAAGAAGGTAAGGTGGTGGTGGGGCAGGGCTCTGACCCGGATATTGTCACTGCTGCCGCCAAGGCGTATCTCAACGGTCTCAATCGACTGGTGTTTCTGAATAAGGGTGCGAAGTAGGTCGTTAGGTATACCTCCTGACTTGGTTCGCTATAAGTTTCGCAAATACAATTATTTAATGAATGAATCTAGAAAGATAGGAAAACTGTTATGACTCAATCAGCAAAAAAAGTGAATGTTGCCATTGCTGGCGCCACCGGTGCCGTAGGTGGGGCGATGCTTGATGTTTTGGCCCGGCGTGATTTCCCGTTGGGGGAGTTGCGTTTGCTCGCGTCTGAACGTTCGGTGGGCAAAAAACTTAAATTCAAGGGTGAGGAGATTGCGGTACAGCTTCTGAGCAAGGATGCTTTCACGGGCATCGATATTGCTCTTTTTTCCGCTGGTGGTGATCGCTCCCTTGAGTTTGGACCGGCTGCTGCCGCCGCCGGAGCAGTGGTGGTTGATAATTCCAGCGCCTATCGTATGGATCCAGAGATCCCGTTGGTGGTGCCGGAGGTTAACCCTCACGCCATCGCCGCTTATAAAAAACGGGGCATTATCGCCAACCCCAACTGTTCAACTATCCAGATGCTGGTGGCCTTGAAGCCCATCCTCGATAAGGTGGGGATCAAACGGATCGTTGTCTCTACTTATCAGGCCGTATCCGGTACCGGCGCTCAGGCCATCGAGGAGTTGCAACAGCAGGTAATGGATTACGCCGCCGGTAAAACCTTGACCAGCAAGGTCTATCCCCACCAGATTGCTTTCAACTGTCTGCCTCACATCGACTCCTTCCTTGATTCCGGTTACACCAAGGAAGAGATGAAGATGGTTAACGAAACCCGCAAGATATTTGAGGATGATTCAATTGGCGTCACCGCCACCACTGTTCGGGTACCGGTGGTTTATGGTCATTCAGAATCAGTGAATATCGAGACCAAAAGCAAGATTACTGCCGCTGAAGTTAAGGAATTGATGCAGACCGCACCTGGGGTTAAACTGGCTGACGATCCTGCTAACAATGTTTACCCGTTGGCCACCGACTGTGCCGGCAAATTTGAGACTCTGGTTGGCCGCATCCGTGAGGATGAATCAATTGCCAATGGTATCAACCTTTGGGTGGTAGCTGATAACATCCTTAAAGGCGCGGCCCTGAACGCGGTGCAGATCGCCGAGGTTCTGGTCCGGGAATATATTTAGGTTAGCCGTTGCGGATTATCGCCGGGACGGCCAAGGGGCGGCGGTTGTTTACCCCTGCTAAAAAAAGCCGCAGGATTCGTCCCACTGCTGACCGAGCCAGGGAAGCGCTGTTCAGTATTATTGGCAAAGAGGTTATGGGGGCGGCGGTTCTTGATCTCTATGCCGGCACCAGTGCCTTGGGTCTTGAAGCCTTAAGCCGGGGAGCGGAATCGGCCCTGTTTGTTGATCTTCATAACGAGGCCTTGGGGCTGATTGGCAAAAATATCGAGCTGTGTGGCTTTTCTGAGCGATCCCGGGTGGTCAGGCGGGACCTGACGAAAGGCCTTTCCTTTTTGGAGCAGCAGGCACCGGCCACCGGCTATGATCTAGTTTTCCTTGATCCGCCCTATGGCAAGGAATTAGCCAGTAAGGCCCTTGCCGACTTGGGAACCATGACCCTGTTGGCAGAAGATGGGTTGGTGATTGCCGAGGAAGAAAGCGGAGCCGAATTTGCCGAAGTATATCAGGGCTTACGTCTTTTTGACCGTCGTCGTTATGGCGATACCGGCTTTTGGCTGTTTCGCCCGGAGGAGTAATGTTTTATGAGCGATTATGAGCCTTTTCTAGCCCCCAAAACCAGTGAGCGTATCGCCGTTTACCCAGGCACCTTTGATCCGGTAACCAAGGGACATCTCGATATTATTCATCGGGCTCTGACCCTTTTCGATCGGGTAATTGTTGCCGTGGCCATCAATGCCACCAAAAAGCCGGTTTTTTCATTACAGGAACGGATGGAGATGATCCGGCAATGTTTTCCAGCCGATGAAAAACGCATTGAGGTTGATTCGGTTTCGGGCCTTATTGTGGATTATGCCTACACTAAGGGTGCCAATGCGATTATCCGTGGTCTGCGGGCGGTGTCAGACTTTGATTACGAGTTTCAATTGGCTTTGATGAATCGGCGTATCGAGCGGGAGGTTGAAACGGTCTTTTTGATGACCGGGTTTCGCTGGATATATATCAGCTCCAGCATCATCAAGGATGTGGCCCGCCATGGCGGCGATGTCAGTGGTCTGGTGCCGGATCACGTCTGTGAGCAGCTACGGCAGCGGTTTCTGGCGTCTTAACTGGTGAGTTGCCGATGACTGTTCCCAAAGACGCTACAAACAAGTTGAGCCGCCGTGATCTGCTTAAAGATGGCTACCGCTGGGTGCAGTACGCAGTGGCCGCAGCGGTGCTCTATCCATTGGCCCGTTTTCTTGGTTTTAAGGTACCGCAGAAGCCACGCGAGGTAGAGGTGCATAAATCACTGCAGGTAACCGGCTTCATCGTTGAGCATGATTTCATCATTTTTGCCGGGGAGCAGGGGCCATGGGCGGTCTCTCGAAAATGTACCCACCTGGGTTGCCGTTTGAACTATCGCGAAAACGAAAAAAGCCTTCTCTGCCCCTGTCACCAGAGTCGTTTTACCATTGAGGGCATCCGAGTGGCGGGACCGGCCAAGAGAAATTTGCCTACCTTCGCGGTTACCTCCCTGGTTGAAAATGAGGACAGGGGCTATCGGGTCACCCTGTGACCTTTTGTTCCCAGAGGATAGAGGAGATGGGGATTAGATCTTCATTCATCGCCGTTCGCTGGGGCGAAAAAAGCATGGTCAGCCTCTACGTCTCGGTTCTTTCCGGCCTAGTGGTTGCCCTCCAGTATAATCCTGCGGAACCACTCTATTCCACCAGCACTATAGATCTTCTCGTGCCCTTCGGCGCTTTTTGGCGTTCTCTGCACTTCTATTCCAGCCAGCTCTTTTTTCTCCTCACCGTTACTCATCTTGTGGCCATCCTCGTTGACCGCTGGCCGCAGCCCATGGCAATGCGCAAATGGCTGCCCTTAATCTGTTCGCTGCCGGTGATCGTACTCCTGCTGTTCACCGGCTACGTTCTCCGTGGCGATGTCACCGGCGAGATGGCTGGGCTGATAGCCGAGAATATTGTTCTTGCGGTGCCATGGTTGGGTCGCTTGCTCAACGAACTGCTCTTCTCGGTGGTTAATGATGGCATGCTGCGGGTCTACCCCAATCATCTGATCGGTCTGGGCATTCTCTGGGGGCTACTCTCATGGGATCATCTCCGTAAGTACCGTGTTTCATGGCGTGAGCATGGCGGTTTGATTGTCTTGATGCTGGTTGGCTGTTGTTTGGTGGCAGCCCCCATGGAGTTGGAGCGGATGGGTGTTTTTCATATCACCGGCCCGTGGTTCTTTGTTGGCCTCCAAGAATTATTGCGTTACGCCCCACCATTATGGGCTGGGGTGATCTGGCCCTTGGTCTTGATGGTTGCACTGGTCGCCTGTGCCGCCGGAGATGAAAAAAAACGGCGGATGGGGATAATGGTGGCCGTTGCCTGGGTCGCTATTTATACTTTGGTTACGGTGATAGGTTTTGTTTGAACCAATGTCCTCTTATGTTCACAGCGTTATATGCAATATATTTAAATCATCCATGGTGAAACCGTGTTCATTGAACCATTAATACTTGTTACCAACGATGATGGCGTAAACGCGCCAGGACTGCTTGCGCTCCGAAAAGCCATGCAAGCTTTGGGACGGGTGATCGTTGTCGCCCCAGAGCGTGATAACAGCGCCGTTAGCCATTCGCTGACCATGGATCGTCCTCTGCGAGTTAAGGAGATAGGTGATGATATCTTTGCCATCGATGGCACTCCCACCGATTGCGTGACCATCGCGGTTGAAAAAATCCTTACCGAAAAACCAGCCTTGGTTGCCTCCGGGATTAATCCTGGGGCCAATCTTGGTGATGACATCAGTTATTCCGGTACCGTTTCCGCTGCCATTGAGGCAACCATGCTGGGAATTCCGGCGTTTGCGGTTTCGCAGGCGGGAAGCGATGTTTTTTGCTTTGAGCAGGCAGCAAAGCAGGCCAACAGTGTAGGGCGAGAGATTCTCCAGCGGGGGCTTCCCCGGGACACTCTTCTGAATGTCAATGTGCCGGGAGGAAAAGCGGCAGATATCAAGGGGGTGCAATTCACCCGGCAGGGTCGGCGGGTTTATGAGGGGGCGATCAAAAACACCGTCGACCCTTGGGGCCGAAAACATTACTGGATCGGAGGTGGCACTCCGCTTTGGGATAGTGGCGATGATGTGGATGCCAATGTTTTATTGGCCGGTTTTGTATCCATTACGCCGCTGCATCTTGACCTGACCAACCATGCTGCTTTGGCCTCTTTGCGCCAACAGTGGCCCTTGGGCAAGGGTTAAGTTTTCAATTACAGAACAGGACAACGGGGCAGGTTTAAACGAATCGCGGGCAACTACCTTTGATGCTCTTTATCGAGGATTGAACGTATGGTTTGCGCCAGGCCGGTGGCAGATACCGGCTTCAAGAGTAATACCTTGATGCCCATTGTTTGAGCCTGTTCTTTGGTCACCTTCTCGCTGTAACCGGTATAGAGAATGATCGGCAAATCCGGGCGGATGCTGAGCATCGTTTCGGCCATCTGGGTACCACTTAGTCCTGGCATGGTCTGGTCGGTGATGACCAGATCGTAATAATCTGGTGATTCCTTGAATCGATTTAAGGCGGCAACGCTTGAGGTCTCGCCATGGAATTGATAACCCAGTTCATCCATTAACTGTTTCGTCATCGAGACCAAAACTTCCTCGTCATCGACAAAAAGGATTTTTTCGCAGCCCCCCTTGATTGGCTGCCGGGTTGATTTTTTGTTATTTGTTGCCGTGGTTGTGGTTTTGTCAGGAGGGGCAGATTGCGCCACTAAATCTTGGCCGCGGTTGGCGGCCTTCAGGGCTTTTTGTAGGTTGTCATTGAGGAGGGTGCTCGGCTCGGTTTGCTGAATGGCCAATTCGGTGTGACCGATGACGGCGGCCAGAACATTGTTAAGATCGTGAAGAAGTCGGGCCGATGTTTTCTGTTGTAGGGCATCCTTCTCGTTTGCGGGGGGGATTGTTTTGATGATCCCGGCAACGCAACCATCTGTATCGGTGAATGGAGTTGCAGTTATGGCCAGCGTGCTCTTGTCTCTTGCCCCATTATTAATCCTGAAACATTCCTCGATGATTATTTTTTCGCCCTTGGCTATGCGTTGCAGAGAGCAATGGTCGTTGCCGCAAAATGGGGTCTGCCAGACCCTAAAACATTTTTCACCGATTAGTTTGTCTCTTTCTTGATTACACCGCTCGGCCATGGCTTTGTTGGCTCGGCGGATGGTGTATTCCAGGTCGATGATGCAGATGGCGATGCCGGTGTCGTTTAGTATCCTTTCTGTTTCCCGCAGTTCGCGCTGTTGCGCGTTTTGAGTGTTTATGCTTGCGGCAAGATCCTGCTGTAGTTGTTGGTTTTTTGCTGACAAGTTTATTGTCGTTTCGGCCAAATGATTTTTCAACTCATCAAGTTCTCGACGGAGGTCAAGTTCCGTGGCCGTCTGTTTCTGTAATCGTTTATCAAGGTAACGGCAGAGGATGGCAATAAAGCCGCCAACGAACAGCCAAATGATAATTAAGTGGTAATCAACAAAGTGCGGAAACCAGAGCCACAAAAGGAAGCCACTACCGAGGAACCAGGCTGCGGGTAATTGCGGATATAAGTTGTATTTGGAGATTTTCTCGTTCATGTTTTTCTGATTAGACCTCAGCGATATACCAATGCAGTTTTCCTTGCGGCTTTATATAACCAGCCGGATACTCTGCCTGACCTTGCCGGTGGGAGATGATTTGCTCAACCAATGTTTTTTTCTTAGCTCCGGCAACAAGAAATATCACCTCAGCGCTGTTGTTAAGGACTGGTAAGGTGAGGGTAAGTCGATGCACTTGCGGGGCAAGAACGCCGGGAGGGGTTGCGGTTACCCATTTCGTTTTTTCGTTAAGCGCCGAGGAGTTTGGAAACAGGGAGGCGGTATGGCCGTCGCTGCCTAAGCCAAGGAGGATCAGGTCAAAAACTGGCCAGGTGATTGCTTCATCTCCATGGCTTACGAAGAAGTTTCGCAACTCTTCTTCGTAATTAGCTGCCCCGGTGGCGGCTGGTATCTCGCCCACCATTCGATGGATATTAGCGGTAGGTAGCAAGCCCTGAGCCAGCAGTTCTTCCTTGACCAGGCGATAGTTGCTGTCTGGGTGGTCGGCGGTAACACAGCGTTCGTCCCCCCAGAATAAATGTGTTTGTGACCATGGCATCCGGTGGGCAAACGGGAGGGTGGCCAAGAGGCGGTAGAGTGGTTGCGGTGTGCTCCCTCCTGAAGCCACCAGGGTAAAGCGACCCCTTTGGGCCACGCATTGCTGGGCGGTGACCACGATATGCTCGGCCAATGCTTGGCAGCATTGGTCGAGGGTTGGGAAATTATGTCGTTGGCAGTTCATCTGTCAGTCAACCAATAGTCGCATCCATTTTTGCGCCGCTTCCGGCCCCCAGGTTCCAGCCCCATAAGGGTGGAGTTTTCCCGCCTGTCCTTCGCATATTTCGCACTCATCCAGTACTGGATTTAGAAATTTCCAACATTGTTCAACGCCATCCTGCCGCCAGAAAAGGGTCTGGTCGCCCATCATGCAGTCAAGTAATACCTTTTCGTAAGCATCAAGGGTTGGGGTGTTTGCCAACTGTTGATACTTGAAATCAAGGGTCGCTGGTTGCAGACAGATTGATGGCCCTGGCGTTTTGGTCTGGAAGGTAAGCTTGATCTCGTCTACTGGATAAATACCGAGGGTCAGGCGGTTAGTGTCAATACGCTCATCCAGCAGACTCGAAAACATCGAATGCGGCACTTCCTTGAACTGGATAATAATCTTGGTTTCCTTCCTTGGCAACCGTTTCCCGGAAACCATATAAAACGGCACGTGCCGCCAGCGCCAGTTATCGACAAAGACCCGCATCATTGCAAAGGTTGGGGTGAGGGAATCAGGGTTAACCCCATTTTCATCTCGATAACCAACAACATTGCCGCCATCAATGCTACCCGCCCGGTATTGGCCGAGGATCAGGTTGTCGCCGCTATTTTCGCGATCAAATGGTTTCAAGGAGCGAAATACCTTTATTTTTTCGTCCCGAACTCGGTCAGCTTCAAAGAGTGACGGCGCTTCCATGGCAGTTAAGGCGAGGAGTTGCTGCATGTGGTTCTGAAACATGTCGCGCAATACCCCAGTCTGTTCATAGAAACCGGCCCGATGTTCGACGCCGAGTTTTTCAGAGGCGACAATGCCGACATAATCAATGTAATTGCGGTTCCAAAGCGGTTCAAAGATAGCGTTGGCAAAACGCAGCATCAGGATATTCTGTACTGTTTCTTTGGCCAGGTAGTGATCGATACGAAATATCTGCTGCTCTGTAAAATGTTCATGGAGGGTGGCATCCAGTTCCATGGCTGTTTTAAGGTTGCTGCCAAAGGGTTTTTCCACAACGATTCGTGCCCAGCCGTTATGGTGATTTTGTTCCGTAGCCAAACCGGCCTTGCCGATCATGGCAGCCACAATTGGATGCAGGGTTGGCGGGGTGGCCAGGTAGAAGATCCGATTGCCGCCGGTTTGGTGTTGGATATCAATTTGGTGCAGGGAAGGGCGCAATTCTTCAAATTTTGCGGTGGAATCGTAAGTTATCTGCCGGTAATAAAGATGGGTGGCAAAGGCCGCCCATTTGGCTGCGGACTCAGGTTGTACCGATTCTTGCATTTTTTTGCGAAAACCATGGTCGTCAAGGACGGTGCGGGCGCAACCAACGATGGCCACTTGTTGGGGCAGGCCATCATTGCAAAAAAGGTGAAAGAGGGCCGGAATAAGTTTTCTGGCAGTGAGATCACCGGAAGCGCCGAAGATGACGATGGTACATGGGGGAAGCGGAGTATTGGTTAGATTGACGCAAAGAGGCCGTTCTTTATCTTGGTTTTCATTGGCGATTTTCATAGATCTGTCCCGTTAACCGTTATTTATCTGTTTTTACCGCATGACCACCGAATTCTCGGCGCAGGGCGGCAAGAACCCGGTCTTCAAAGGCGTTGTTATCACGGGACTGAAAGCGTTTGAACAGTGACAAAGCAATCACCGGTGCCGCCACCCCGTTTTCAATGGCTTGTTGCACGGTCCAGCGCCCCTCGCCCGAATCATCCACATAGCCACGGATACGATCAAGCTTTTCATCTCTGGCAAAGGCGTCTTCCAGCAGTTCAAGCAACCAGGAACGAATAACGCTGCCCTGATTCCAGAGATGTGAGACCTTGGCATAGTCCAGGTCTTTGGCGTAGGGTGAAGCTTCAAGGATGGCAAACCCTTCGCCGTAGGCCTCCATCATCCCGTATTCGATGCCGTTATGAACCATTTTGACGAAGTGGCCAGAGCCGGTGGGGCCACAGTAAAGATAACCTTCAGGGGGAGCCAGGGTGGTGAAGATCGGCTCAAGATATTTGCAGGTCTCCTTGTCGCCGCCAGCCATCAGGCAGTAGCCTACTTTAAGTCCCCAAATGCCACCGGAAACGCCGGCATCAACATAACGAATGGATTTTTCCGCCAACCGTGCGGCGCGGCGGATGTCATCTTTGTAATAGGTGTTACCCCCTTCAATGACGATATCATCAGGGGAGAGGAGATCACTTAATTGCTCAAGGTGATTATCCACCACATCTCCAGCTGGCAGCATCAGCCAGACAACGCGTGGCGGGGGCAGTTTCTCCACAATCTCGGCCAGGGAATAGGCGGCAGAGACTCCCTCGGTGACCAGAGTTTCGGTCTTGTCAGGGGTCCGATTATAGGCAATCACCTGATGGCCGCCGCCCATCAGCCGTCGGGCCATATTCATTCCCATTCGTCCTAATCCGATGATGCCAAGCTGCATGGGTATTCTCCTTGTTAGGGTTTGTGCCGAATTTAAAGCCTCACCTGTTCGCAAACCTGTATGTAACACGTTATTGCAGTGGCTGTGTTGCTGTCAAGCCGTGACTTTTGCAGAGTGCTTGGTTTAATACAAATAAAAGCCTCGTTGGTCACGCAAGAACGGGAGGATAGAATGATTTATTCATTAACAACCT
>JAQYVW010000030.1 GCA_030145325.1 Desulfurivibrionaceae bacterium | reverse complement strand
AATTACTCAACAAAACGAAAACCATTCGCAAATGACCATAACAAACAGTTTCTTTCGCAGCAACAGGTAGCTATGAAAAACCTGTTTTTTTCAGTATCGATTAACTGGCAGAGGGATAACCAAGGCGATACGGCGGTGCTCAGCTGGGCAAAAAACTTTTCCCTGAAGACCTTGTCCTAATCAGGCAATAAACAAATCCTTTCCCTTTCAACTGTCCTGAGAGAATTTACCAAAAACCAAGATTACGGAAAAATCATCCCTATCTTTCGTGACACGCTTTAAAAATGTGGGAATCCCCCCCGCCCAAAGCCCTTGCTTTATTATAAGTAAGTAGTTATACCAAAAGTAATTTTACGAGTTTCCACCCTTACCAGCCGTTTAAATAAAATGTTGGCGTGGGAGAAGTAATTTTCCTATTATAAGCTGCGCGGAAAAAGCACTCAGGAGGGCCTCTCCTTGCAACAGATACTTATTGCCCAAGCCGGTGATGGCATGACCTTAGCCAAGGATGTGGAGAACGAAGATGGCCGTGTTCTCTGCGGCAAAGGCACCGAACTTTCTGCCTGTTTGGTGGAACGACTTAAGAAAATGGACGTATCCCACGTTACCGTTGAGGGCCATCCCGTTGAAGATGCCGACGAAAAAAGCCTGGAGCAGGAACTTCAAGACATCGTAACGCGCTTCAGCCGCGTCAAGCATATTCCACCCCTTCGTCATCTCCAAAAACGGTTGATGGAACGCGCCGTTGAAGCCCGGAAAGAAGAATAATGGATGAGACCAAGAAAGAACATTTTCGCCGTACCCTTCGGGAGATAAAAAATCTCCCCACCCTACCCGGCATCGTTACCAAGCTCACCACGATGGCCGAGGACCCAGACACCACGACAGAGCAGATGGGCAAGGTGATCAGCAAGGATCATATCCTCGCCGCCAAACTGCTACGGCTGGTTAACTCTGCCTTTTACGGTTTTCCGCAGCGAATCAGCTCCTTGAACAGCGCCATTATCCTCCTTGGCTTCAATGTCATCAAAAGTCTGATCATCAGCGCCTCGATCTTTGAAATCATGGAGGATCAGGATGTCGAACTGTGGGAGCACTCGTTGGGCTGCGCTGTGGTCTGTAGTGTGGTCTCCAAACGATTGGGACTCAACGACCCTGAGGAGATCAGCACCGCTGGCCTGATCCATGACATCGGCAAGGTGGCGATCAAAATGGAACTGCCCGAAGAATTCGAGCAAATCAACACCATGGTGCGAGAAGAGAGAAAATCGAGATTTGCCGCTGAGCGAGAGATTTTAGGCCTGGATCACGCCGAGGTGGGCAGATGGCTTGCCAAAAAATGGAACCTGCCCGGCAAGCTAATTGAACCAATTGCCTGCCATCACGATCCACGGCTGGCAAAAACTGAACAAATGTCAAGCGCCGTGGTTCACTTTGGCAACATCGTCATCCGGGGCATGGGTTACGGCCACGGCGATGATATCTGGGTGCCGCCCATGAGCCAGCGAGCCTTTCGGATGCTGGAAATGTCGGCGGTGGACATCGACGAAATCCTAGACGAGATTGACGAAAAGCTTTGGGACGTCAAAGGTTTCAGCCTGGAAATTCAATCCGAACAGCAGGCTGGAGCAACCGACCAATAATGCGATTGCCAGCTTACCGCTAAATACCCAGGGAAACGTAACCAATGCAGCGGATCCTCATCGCCGGCGAGAACATCCTCCACACCACTGAAACCCGTCTGCTTTTGGAGGCCAAGGGCTACCAGATCATCATCTGCGAGAATTTATCGGATTCAGTGGGCATGATCCTGGAAGACCCACCTGACCTATTGATCACGGAAAAAGGTTTTGCCGGTAACAGACATGATCATGAACTTATCATGGCCGCCAAGGCATGCCTCCAGAAAGCTAACATCCCCATCCTCCTCGTTCTCGAAAAAAAAGACCTCAAAACTGAACTTAACTGGGATTACTATCCGGTGGATGATTTCATGGTCAAACCGGTGACGCCAGAAACCATGCTGGCCCAGATCACCCTTGCCGAGGCGCGGATGGTGCGGGTCTTCGACAATAACCCCTTGAGCAGACTACCCGGCAACACCTCCATCCTGCGCTCCATCCAAAAAACCATCGATTCAGACGAGCCTTACGGGGTCTGCTACATCGATATCGACAACTTCAAACCTTACAACGACCGTTACGGTTTCTCACGTGGTGACGAGGTCTTGCTGATGGTAGCCCGGATCACCGTCAATGTGGTGGAAGAGTTAGCGAGGGACGGCAGCTTTGTCGGCCATATTGGCGGCGACGATTTTGTTTTTATTGTTAAGGAAGAGCACCTGGAACCAGTCTGCCAGCGATTGGTGGAAAACTTCGAACGGGTCAAAAACATGTTTCTGAGCCCGGAAGATATTCAGGCGGGTGCCTTTATCGGCGAGGATCGGCAGGGCAACGAAACCAACTTCGAGCTGCTCAGCCTGTCGGTGGCGGTGGTGACCATTGGCGGCGCGCACAAATATGAGCATTTCGGCGAGGTGTCAGTGATCGCCACCCAGATCAAGCATTACGCCAAGACCTTAAGCGGCAGCAATTACGTCATTGATCGCCGCGAGCATTGAGTGGTTGTTGGGTGTTAGCTGTTAGCTGTTAGCTGTTGGCTGTTGGCTGTTGGCTGTTGGCTGTTGGCTGTTGGCTGTTGGCTGTTGGCTGTTGGCTGTTGGCTGTTGGCTGTTGGCTGTTGGCTGTTGGCTGTTGGCTGTTGGCTGTTGGCTGTTGGCTGTTAAGTTTTAAAAAGCTAAAAGCTAAAAGCTAAAAGCTAATAGCCAACATCATCACTCCCCCCCCAACGAATACTTGCCGGTATAGCCGCGCGGGGTCACCATGTAATCCTGCCATCTGAAGGTGGAGGTGTTGCCGATGATCACGCATGACTGCATGCCGATTTCCGCCTCCAGCATCTTATCGAGGGTGGTGAGAGTAACGGATTCATGGTCGCGGGTGCCAGCGGTGACGATGCCCACTGGGGTTTCCGGGCCGCGATGTTTGAGAATGATCTCACGGGCGCGGACGATGTGCTCGGTACGTTTTTTTGACTTAGGGTTATAAAGGGCGATAACAAAATCCGCCGAAGCCGCCGCTTCCAGCCGTTTTTCGATTAACGCCATGGGGGTGAGGAGATCGGAAAGGCTGATGGCAGCAAAATCGTGCATCAAGGGGGCGCCAAGCCGGGCCGCACAGCCGTTGATAGCAGCGATGCCCGGTATCACCTCAATGGCAACCTTGTCATCCCGCTCCCGGGCCATCTCAAAAACCAGCCCGGCCATGGCGTAGATGCCGGGATCGCCACCGGAAACCAAAGCCACGTTCTTGCCACTGGCGGCAATTTCCAAGCACTGGCGGGCGCGGTCAACTTCCTTCATCATCTGCGAAGAGACCACCTCTTTACCCTCAAGCAATTCCGGGATCAAATCCAAATAGGTTTGATAACCCACCACCACTGCCGAAGCGGCAATGGCATCGGTGGCTGCGGGGGTAATATGTTTCAGGCCTCCGGGGCCGGTGCCTACAACGTAGAGGGTGCCTGGGCCACTGCTATGGTTACATCCTTCCATTTCATTTTCCTGACTAAGAGATTATCGCTGTCCGCGCTCAACAGTGCTGCAGGTTCGGCAACACCCTGAGCGCCGGTGGCGCGTAATACCGTGTCCGAACGGCTGACGCCGACAACGGTGTTCAATTGATCTTTATTATAAAAATCGATGCGCAGTTGGCGTGATTCAGCAAAGGCCAGCAAGCCTACCTCATCGCTTTTAAGATCGATTGAAGCGAGGTTACAGACTGCTTGCTCAGCCAAACCATGGGCAGCCAACGCCTCAGCAAACGCCACTTCGATATCCGCAGCGGCGGTGCCACGATTGCAACCGATGCCCACCACCAGATTTCGGGGGATGAGGCAAAGAACGCCCTCCCCTACAAGGCCAAAACGGTTACTAATCACGCAATCAGCCTCTACAGGGTCTGCGACAATAACAAAATCGGCGGGCAACGGCAAGGCGACAATATCGGTAAAAACCCTCAACGCACCGCTGTTGACCAGTTTGGCACTGGCAGCGGTTAGTTGAGGGTTATCATTTACCGCCAAACCCTGCTCCCGCGCCCAGAGATCAAGGGCGGTATGACCCAAAACATCTGAGGCGGTGGTAATCACCGGCTGGCCGTTGGTGACCTCTGCCACCTGGCGGGCGAGGTGGTTGCCACCGCCAAGATGACCGGAAAGAAGGCTGATGGCAAAGCGGCCCTTTTCGTCCACCACCACCACGCATGGATCGGTTTTTTTATCCTTTAGAAGCGGCGCGATGAGTCGTACCACGATGCCGGTTGCCATCACCAAGACAAAGCCATCGTATTGCCCCCAAAGCTCTGGAAGCTCTTGCGCAAGGGTGGTGCGAATGGAAATCACCTTGGCATGGGCAAGGCTGGCAGCAATTTGTGCCGCCAACTGGTGCCCGCCGTCGGTCACAGCCAGGACCCCGATGCGCATGGTTGCCTTAAACCTCTCGGCAACCATGGGCGAAACCCTTGTCATATAGTTTGGAAACCGCAGTCAGATCTCCATCCCCGAACGCCTCGCCCACGGCAATAATGGCGGTTTTAGTGATCCCAGCCTCGATAACCTTGGCGGCAATATCAGCAATGGTGCCACGGATCACCCGCTCCTCGGGCCATGAAACCTTTTCCACCACCGCCACCGGGGTAGTGTCTGGGTAACCACCGCTAAGGAGATCTTCAACCACCTTAGCAATCATCCCCACACTGAGCAGGATCAACATGGTGGCCTGATGGGAAGCGAGGCTGGGCAGATCCTCGCCTTCCGGCACCGGCGTACGCCCAGCCCGGCGGGTAATGATCACGGTTTGCGAAACCTCGGGCAGAGTCAACTCCGCCTTTAGTGTCGCAGCAGTAGCAGTTGCCGAACTCACCCCCGGCACTACCAGGTAGGGGATGTTGAGTTTATCCAGCTGACACATCTGCTCCCTGATTGCCCCGTAGATGGCCGGATCGCCGGTATGAAGTCGCACCACTTTCTTGCCTTGCTGCCAGGCATTACTCATCAAAGAAATGATTTCATCAAGATGCAGGGGCGCTGAATCATGAACCTCGGCGGCAAGGTTTTCCACCAGCCTTCTGGGCACCAGACTCCCGGCAAAAACAACCAACTCAGCCTCGGCCAACAACCGCTGCCCCTTGACGGTGATCAGTTCCGGGTCGCCGGGCCCGGCGCCAACAAAATAGATGGGATTTTTCTCGCTCATCCTATTTCCTCACGATGATGGTGGAGAAATAATGCGGCTCTTCCTTGGCGGCGGCCACCAGATCGCGCCGTACCCGCTGATCGCTCTGGCTGGATCGCTCCACCAGCACCGCCTTATCGAGCAGATCAAGATCGGTGAGGAGCCCCACCACCTTATCCATCACCCGGTGCACCTTCATCAAAACCACGGTGTCAAAGGAGGCAAGAGTCTCACGCAGACGACCGTTTTCAAAGGTGGCGGGGACAACCACCATCCGGTCATCGCCCAAACAGAGGGGTTGCCCCACTGCCGCCGCCGAAGCGCCAATGGAGGAAACCCCCGGCACAATGATGATGGGCAGTTGCGGCGCGTTTTGCAACAGGGTGTCGCAAACATAAAAGCCGGTGGAATAGATAGCAGGATCACCAAGGGTGGGAAAAGCAACATCGATTCCCGCCTCAAGCTTGGCCTGGATCGCCGTTGCCGCTGCCTTCCAGGCCGCTTCCACCTCGGGATCAGGTGTTTCACCCATGCGAATCTTTTTCATGGGGAAATGCAACTCCATGATCTCCTTACCATCGGTGGCAACAGAGCCAGCAAGGATAGAGAGGGCGGTGCTTTCGCCATTCCGGTGCGCCTTGGGCACAAACCACACCGGGCATTTTTCCAGCAGGCGCGCGGCCTTCAAGGTCATCAATTCGGGGTCACCCGGCCCAACGCCGATTACGTAAAACTGTCCTGTCATTTTTCTCCCACCATTATGGCTATCGGATTCATCTTTTTTTCAATATTTTCAGGAAAACAGCGCCGTTGAATGGCGATTTCGCTGATTGTCACTTTTAACCCCTGCTTATGTAGCAACAAGGGCGCATCATTTTTGGTTTTTTCAATCACCCCATTCACCACCACCCGCCCACCTTGGGGGAGCCGAGCCGCAGCAAATTCGATAATCCCGGCCAGATTTCCACCGCTGCCACCGACAAAAACCCGGTCGGGGCTGGGCAATCCGGCCAGAGACGCCGGGGCCGCACCCTCAATAACAGTAAGGTTATAGACCCCAAATTTGCGGCAGTTAGCGCGAATATTGGCAAGCTCGGCCGGATTGCGCTCCACGGCGTAGACCTTTAATTCCGGGCACAATCGCGCCGCCTCAAGCCCCACCGAACCACTGCCCGCCCCCACATCCCACAGCACCCCGCCACGAGGCAAGCGCAGTTGATGCAGGCTGGCCGCCCGCACCTCGTCCTTAGTGATCAACCCACGGCTATGCTCAATCTCTTCCTCGCCAAGGCCGAAAACAACCTCATTAACCAATCCCGTCGATGCTCTCTTGAGCAACATAACGTTGAGATCAGCAAACTTTGCCGCCGCGATCTCTAGCAACGTCCCCTTGGTGATCCTTTCATCATCCCCCCCCAGGTTTTCACCCACCCAAACGGTGTAGTCGGCAGCCAGATCGGCAGCATTGATCCCCGCACAGGCATCAAGAATTGCTTGCGCCACCACATCCGGCGAGTTGACCCGATCGGTGAAACAAAAGACCTTGTCATGGGCCATGACTCTGGCCGCCAGCCCCGCCGCATCCCGACCATGGAGGCTAACCACCGCAACATCGTCCCACACCTCCTTGAAGCGAGCGCAGGCAAATTGCATCGACGAAAAGGCAGGATGAACAGAAACCCGTTCCGGGCCAAATTTAGCCAGTAAGGTGCGGCCAATCCCGAAAAAGAGCGGGTCGCCGCTGGCCAGCACCGCCACATCCATCTCGGCAAGACGTGTCGCAATGGTGGCAATGGCAGCAGCCACCGGGGCGATGGAGATAATCTCGACCCCGCAATCAGCAACCAGCCGCCGATGACGATTGGAAGCAACCACACAACCGCAACGGCTGACAATCTCCCGCTCCTTGGCTCCCAATTGCTCGCCGGGCGCGACCCCCATTAGTTGAATCTCAAACACGAGTCACCACCTTACCGTGTCCATCCACCAGATAAAGTCTCACCGGCAAGCCAGAGGTTTCCTCAGCGTACTGTTTCGCAGCCCCACAAACGGCAGCGACAATATCGGCTCGACCCAAGGCCGTCAACCGTTCATAGATCTCACGGGCGGTATTAACCCCAGCAAGTTCGGCAATAACCTCCGGTTCCACACCCAAAACCTGCATGAATTGAACCGCCTCACCAGCCTCCAAGGCCCCATGGCGAACATGGGTCTGGGGGATCTTCATGGCCCCCTTCATCACCTTGGCCCACATGGCGCTGAGGTGAATTTGCGTAAAGCCATGCCCAGCCGCTTCCAGAAGCGAAAACTCCAGGAAATCGCCCATCATCGCATACGCTTCCTCGGGCAAATCAAGATGCTCCTGCGCCCCCCGCTCGGAGGTTCGACCAGTGGAAAGGACGATCTCAGTCAAGCCCGTCTCACGGGCCACATTCATCGAGGCGGAGATGGTGGCAGTCCACGCCTCTGCCGACACCGGCCTGACAATGCCGGTGGAACCGAGAATGGAGAGCCCGCCGACAATCCCTAAGCGATGATTAAGGGTTTTTTCCGCCAACACTTCCCCGGCTGGAACCGAGATGGTGATTTTGACCCCACCGGAAACCTGGGCCTCTGCCAACGCTTCGTTGACTGCGGCCAAGATCATTTGTCGCGGCACCGGGTTAATGGCAGGTTCACCCACCGCCACCGCCAGCCCCGGCTTGGTAACCATGCCGACCCCAACTCCAGCCGCCAGGCTTATTCTCTTCGTCCCATCAAGGAGAACAGCATCATCCCCTGCCCCTGCGTCGGCGATCTTTCGGACCTTGGCCACAATCTCAGCGCCATTGGTCACATCCGGATCATCCCCGGCATCCTTCACCACCGAGGCCAAAACCTCATCGGAACCAGCACCAAGACAACGGCAAAGCTCAAACCCAACCCGGCTCTGATCAGGAAAAGGGATCTCCACCCGCGCGGCAACCTCGCCCGTAAGTAAAGCCAAGGTCGCCGCCTTGGCAGCCGCCGCCGCACAAGCGCCGGTGGTATATCCAGATCGAAGCCGTTTCGCCATTTTTCCGCTTACTCCGCCGCCGCCAACCGCAGCAGGGCATTCACAATCGCCGCCGCCACCGGGCTACCACCCTTGCGCCCTTGCGCGGTGATAAAAGGGTAATTTTTACCTGCCAACAAAGCCTTGGACTCGGCAGCGTTAACAAAACCAACCGGCACCCCGATCACCAGATCAGGTTGCCAAACGCCAGCATCGATCATCTCCATCACCTTCAACAACGCGGTGGGCGCGTTACCAATGGCAACAATGCCGATATCCTGTTCCACCGCCTGCGCAATGGCAACCTCAGAACGAGTAAACCCCAAACGCTTGGCCTCTTCGGCAACATCAGGCTCCCCCACCCGGCAGAACACCTCACCACCCCATTTGGCGAGAATTCCCTTGGAAACCCCAACCGCTGACATATTAACATCAGTGAGAACATTCTTGCCGGAGCGGATTGCATTAAGGGCCACCTCGATGGCCTCGGGATGAAAACGCAGATTCTCGGCAAAGCTGAAGTCGCCGGTGGCATGAATCACCCGCCGGGCCACCGCAAACTGGCCGGGGGTAAAATCAGTGGGGCCAAGCTCCGACTCAATTATCCGGAAGCTTTCGGCCTCAATCTCTTCGGGTTTGACGTTTTGCAGTACTACTTCCATAAGATAATTCCTAGCTGTTGGCTGTTGGCTGTTGGCTAATGGCTGTTAGCTGTTAGCTGTTAGCAAAAAGCTAATCGCTAATCACTAAAACCCGTTTCACACATTCCCCTCACGCAGCTTTTGCATAAAGGCGTTCAACATCCGCTTCAATTCATTCACATCGTAATTCAGTTGTACGTATAAATCCTTGTCCAAATACCCAAGATCCGAAGCCAGCAACAGCTGATATTCCACTTCACTCGCCGAACCGGCAGCAATGCTCATAAATCTGGCAAGCTCCTTCTCGCTTTCCCTGCCGCAGCCTTCGGCAATATTCGTGGGAATAGACGCTGTAGCTCTGCGAACTTGAGCAGTTATGCCAAACCGTTCCTGCTCAGGAAAACTTGCCGAGAGTTTATAAATCTTCAAAGTGAATGCGTGCGCCTTCTCCCAAACCCGTAGTTCTCTAAAATCTCGCATGCTGTATTCCCTGTTTGGCTTTTTTTAGCTTTTAGCTTTTAGCTTTTAGCTTTTAGCTTTTAGCTTTTGGCTTTTGGCTTTTGGCTTTTGGCTTTTGGCTTTTGGCTTTTGGCTTTTGGCTTTTGGCTTTTGGCTTTTGGCTTTTGGCTTTTGGCTTTTGGCTTTTGGCTTTTGGCTTTTGGCTAATAGCTAATAGCTAACGGCTAATTGCTAACCGCTATTTGCTAACCGCTAACAGCTACCATCTCCCACATAATTCCACAAATTTCTGCACCGCCTCAAAGTTAAACCCAAAATGCAGGTGCAGATAGCCGCCCAAGGTATTGTTAATCTGGTACCCTTCCGCCGAACCGTCAGCCAGCCGGTAGGCTCGCTCCACGCTCTCCGGCATGGGGTCGATGGTCGAATAATGAAACTCATGGCCTCGCAAAACTGTGCCCGCCTCACCAAAGATGGTGTTGCCAGCAAGAGTCGCCTGCCGGTAACCAAGGCTCGACCGCCCCTTCTTCATCCGCGCCTTAACCGGATACACCCCGCACATGGAATGCTCATCACCATCCAAGTCAACAATACAGTCGGTCAAATACATAAAGCCGCCACACTCACTGTACAAAGGGCGCCCGGACTCAGACCAATTACGGATCGCCGCCCGCATGGAACTGTTTGCTGCTAACTGCGCCGCATACAATTCAGGGTAGCCGCCACCAAGATACATCCCGTCCAAACCATGGGGCAAATCCTCGTCAAGCAAGGGGCTGAACTCCACCAACTCTGCCCCGGCTTGCCGGAGGATATCGAGGTTATCTTCATAATAAAAACAAAAGGCCCGATCACGGGCGACGCCAATCCGCACCGGCTTTTTATCAGATGCAACCGCTGCCGGGGCAACCGGCTCATACTCAACTTGACCGCAAGCCAACTCACATAACCGGTCAAGATTGATATACTCACTCACCGTATCCGCAAGTTTGACCAATGCCTCCGGGCTAATCGGCGCTTCCTCCCCCATATGCAAACCAAGATGCCGGTCAGGGATAGTAAACTCGGTGTCTCGGGGGAGATAGCCCAACAACTCAGCCTGACAATGTTCCTTGAGCGCCCCGGCCAGCAACTGCAAATGACGGGGACTGCCCACCCGGTTGAAAATCACCCCGACTAGTCGCAACTGCGGATCAAGTTCCTCAAAACCCTTGACCAGTGCGGCAACACTTTCAGCCATGGAACGAACATCAACCACCAGCACCACCGACAATTGCAACGTCTTGGCAAGGGCCGCACTGCTGGACTGGCCACCATCAAAACAACCCATCACCCCTTCCACCACCGCGATATCGGCGTTCTTCGCCTGGCGATGAAAACAATCCTGCACAAAGGGGGCACCGCTCATCCACACATCGAGATTTCGCGACACATGACCGGTGGCAAGATGATGCAGGGTCGGATCGATGAAATCCGGACCACACTTGAACGGCTGCACACCAAGACCGCGCTGCACCAGAGCCGCCATCAAGCCTAGGGTGACGGTGGTCTTGCCAGAACCACTATGGGTGCCGGCAATGACGACGCCAGATCTTTTACTGTTCTGAAACGACAAGGCCTGAGTCCTTTTTATTTGCCTGAAAGCTGTTGACTAATGGCTAATGGCTCAAAAATTCCCGGATAGAGGATGGCACCAATTTGGCGGATCCCCTCAAGCATCCGCAGAGTGGGTCGGGAAACCAGCCGTTCATTGATCAGGAAAACCTGCCCTTCCCGCACCGCCTTGATCGCCGCAAAACCCGGCTCATTGATAATGGTGTCACGACTGATCCGGTTCATTGCCCCTTTCTGAGCGAGAAAAACATCAATCTCCTTCGATCTGGCAAGAATCCGCTCCTTACCGTAAGCGGCGATATTACTGGTACGTACCCGCTTGGCGTCTGGAGCCGCATTAATAGCGCCCGCCGAGGTCAAGGCAAAGATGGCCATGCTGGTGGGGGCAAAGGTTTTCATCTTGCGGTGGATGGCCTCAAAATAGACCCGTTTCCGCGATGATGCGGGAATTTGTGCTACCCGGTGTTGAATACCGGCAAGCCCAGCCTTGAATTTCTCCACCATTACTTCGGCCTGCTGTTCACGACCAGTGAGGATGCCGAGAGCGCGCCAATAGGAAAATGTTTGGTCGATGTTCACCGGCTGCAGGGAAACCACGGTGATTCCGGCCTCGACGAGCTTGGCCACCAGCTTGGCTTTGCTGCGCTGGATCATGGGTCGGATTAAGACCAGATCCGGGCGGGCAGCGAGGAATTTTTCGGCATCGCCCCGGTAGTCGAAGACCTCTTTTTGAAGGGCGCGGGGGGGATAATCTTCGCTTTTGGAGACGCCGATGATCTCCTTGTCGAGGCCCAGTGAAAAGAGGTTTTCGGTGTGGGCACCGTAGAGGGAGATGATGCGAGTAAAAGGTTTGTTTACCTCGATCACCTGACCGGTGGCATCGGTGATGGTAGCGGCGTTGGCAATACCCACTGCATTCAAGATCAGGAATAGGGCAAAAACTACTATACTTTTCATCTTACTGGCTCCCATAACGAAACGACACCTGCAAGGCGTCGCTGAATTGATCGTGGTTGACCTGGCTTTCGACCCCAAACACATTGGCAATGATTGCTGGGGTCAGTGTTTCTTTGGTTGGACCGTTGGCGGCCACCTTCCCTTCTTTCATAAAGATCATCTCGTCGCAATAAGCGGCGGCGAGGTTCAGGTTATGGATTACCGCGATCACGGTATCACCCTGTTTGCGTACCCGCTGTTGGGCGACGTTGAATATCTCCATGGTGTGGCCAACATCGAGGTTGGATGTCGCCTCGTCCAGCATCAGTACCGGGGTTTCTTGGGCCAGAGCCCTGGCCACCACCACTCGCTGCTTTTCGCCGCCGGAAAGCTCGGTGACGTAACGATGGGCAAAGTCACCAATGCCGATGGCAGCCATGGCTTTTTGGGCGATGGCCAGATCATCCTTGCCTACCGCCCCGAAACGAGGCAGATATGGATGTCTGCCCATCAGCACCACTTCTTGCACCGTGAAGGCAAAATGGATGGTGAAATCCTGCGGCACTAGGGCCAATTGCTGCGCCAGTTGGCGGCGACCGTACTGTTGCAGGGAACAACCATTGTATTTGATCCCACCGCTATTGGGGTTCCGGTTCGCCATCAACAGGTCCAGGAGGGTTGATTTGCCGCAACCGTTTGGCCCCACCAGACCATAGAAACAACCCGGCTCAATCTGCAAGTTGAGACCGGCCAGCGCCTGCTTATCGCCGTAGGCAAAAGAGACGTCATCGAGAATAAATCCTCGCTCAGCCATAGACCATCCCCCGCTGCCGGCGCCGAAAGATATAGCAGAAGAACGGCCCGCCAATGAGCGCAGTCAGGACGCCGATGGGTACTTCCACCGGTAGCACGGCTCTCGTTACGGTGTCGGCACAGAGGAGCAAAAAGCCTCCGGCTAAGGCCGAAACCACCGCCAGACGACGATTGTCCGGCCCGATCAAGAACCGCATCAAATGCGGAACGATAAGGCCGATGAAACCAATGATCCCGGACACCGAAACACAGACCGCCGCCACCAGCGAGCCGGTGATCAGGAGGATTTTCCGAACTCTGGCCGTCTCGACCCCCAAAGAATCGGAAGAACGACCGCCCAGCGACATGATATTGAGATCGCGGCCATAAAAAACCGCCACCCCCAACCCACCAGTCACCGCCGTCAAGGCAATGAACACGTCCATCCAGGTTTTGGAAGCAAAACTACCCATGAGCCAGTAAATGATCATCGCCACCTGCTCGTCGGCCATGTACTTCATAAAACTGATCCCGGCGGCGAGAATGGCCCCGACGATCACCCCGGCAAGGATCAGAGTATTGGCCGACATCTGACCGTCAAAGGAGGAGAGGTACAAGACCACCATCAAGGTGGCAATGGCACCGACAAAGGCAAACAACGGCACCGAATAAACGCCCAAGAAAGTGATATTGGCAAGCAGTGCCAATGAAGCGCCAAAGGCTGCCCCGGAAGAAATCCCCAGGGTATATGGATCAGCAAGGGGATTAAGCAAGATCCCCTGAAAAAGAACCCCGCACACCGCCAAGCCGGAACCGACGATGGTCGCGGTAAGGATGCGCGGCAACCGTACATCCATAACCACATAGGAAAAGAGCGGGTCAAGACCGGCAGTGAGGTTGGTATCGCCGGTGATCCGATCCAGAATCACCCGCAGGACCTCGCCAGCCGAGATCTGGATAAATCCCATCCCGGTGGACAGCACCACCATCCCGACCAGGGCCAGGATCAGCAGCACCGCCAAAGTGGCGACGCGCTTGCTTGAGTTTTGAGAAGATATCCGGGTCATTTTTTCCTTTAAGCCAACCAGGCGCCGATGAGAAGAAGCAAAACCCCGCCGCCAAGTAAAACAAAATCAAGCCGCCGATAACGAAAGACCAGCAAACCGGTGATGGTGACGCCGATAATCACTGCTGCGGCAAGATCAGCCATAATCACCCACAAAACGCTGGTTTTGGCTGCCTTGTGGAGATTATTCAAAAAGGTCAGCGGCTGCTGCGAGTGCTTTTCGACCACCTCCATCCGCCCCTGGACAGGATGGATAATATAGGTGGTCTTCCCATGGGAGCCATAGAGAAACTCGATGGTGCGATCGGCACGAATGCGGATCACCTTGGGATCGTCAGCCCGGTTAATCTGCTGTTTATAAATGGCCAGAAACGCTTCCATGGCTGTGGTGTCCGTTACCGGAACCTGCACCACCTGCCGATCCTTACTGGTAAAATAATTAAAGCCAGCCCGGTGGTTAAGGAGGATGCCGGTGAGACAGTAAAAAACCACCATAGTCGCCAACAGCAACCCGCCCCAGCGGTGGAGTTTATAAAAGAGTCGTTTAAGATTCGGGTTCATATTTTTTGTTTAGCCGTTAGGTGTTAGCTTTTAGCCGTTAGCTTTTAGCCGTTAGCCGTTAGCCGTTAGCCAACAGCCAATAGCCAACAGCCAACAGCCAACAGCCAACAGCCAATAGCCAATAGCCAACAGCCAAACCTTATCGTTCTTCCAAGCGCTTAAGACTTTCCTCAAGCTGCTTAATGTAGCGACTGTTGATCTCTTTATAGAAGCCAAGCCCCTTGAAACAGCGTTCCCCTTTGTAGTCGGTAAAAACGGTATCCACCCTGACCCCGGCCTTTTTCAGCTCCAAGGCCCAAGAGAGTTCGCCATTCTTGTCAGGCTCTGCACCCATGATATCATTCATGATATGATCACCAGCCACGTACATGAAGGGAATCAACCGTGCCCGTTTAGTGGGCGATGCCTTCACCGCCGCCAGGGCCTGCTCGCGAGTGAGAACACCATCGACACCTCCCGCCACCACGTTGGCGTACTTCCGACTCAGGTAACGATCAAGCCCGAGGTAGGTGGCATTGGAACCGACAAAGGTTTTCGGAGAGCCGTGAGCGACGAGAACATTCATCCCCTCACTGGGGGCAAGAAATTCCTTTTCAAGCACCCCGACTGCTTCAAAGAGCCACGACCAATCGTGCAACAGGGTGCCGCCATACTCGATCCGCAGATCAATAATCCGAAAGGCCTGGATCACCCGCTCCATTTCCTCGAACTCCTGGCCGGGGAAGATATGCAGGGGCTGGATCGCCACTTTACGGTAACCCTCGTTTTCAAGGTTGGCCAACACCTGCGGCAGGCTCAGGTAACGTTGCTCAACACCCGCCTTGATAAATTTAGCATTGGCACGCTCCCGGACGATCTCCGAGGTGAAGGCCCAGGCGATCTTGAGGTTACGATACTTTGCCGGCAACTCCTCGCGGAGCTGGGCATCAAAAAAATCATAGGTCACCCGCGCCTTGGTGGTGGTGCCAAAAGCGGCGAGAACAATGGCCGGTTCTTTTTTCAGGGTTCTGGTCATCCCCCACCCGTTGCCAGCCACAGCCAGGATGGTAAGAGACAACATAACGGCAAGAATAACTTGCCTGCGGGTCGGTTTTACATTCACGAGTTGCATACCTTTCTCCTCTTTCATTGACGATGCCAAAATTTTGAAGACAACCTTGCACGATATCGGCATACGTCATTGCCGCTAGGGAGGAGTTATTGCATACCGCCCGCACTGCAACAGCCGCATCCTTTTCCACGAAGGATTGCTTCGACTTAACCCCCAGGCAGGTCTCCTGACTTCCGGTTCATCCTCCTTCCGCGCCTTCCCGTTCGTTGAAAGTGAACAGTGGCTAAGTGCGAAATTCGTTGCCGGTTACAGTGGCGGGACCGTTCCCGATTTGCACGGGATTCCCTTTTAAGCCCTTGCGGGCACCTGGAGGTTCTTTCCTTAAATTGTGCTTACGACCTTCCGGTCGCCTTACTCTTAAGCTGAAAGCCAGTAATACCCCAGCCCCACCACAATAATGCTCCCCACCCGGAAAGTCTGACTATAGAAGATCATTTCCATGGCCAATTTAGGGGTAAAGATCCCTGCGTAGTAGGGAAACTGATGACGAAAAATCCGCGCTGGCGCCGCCAGCACGTTGCCCACCAACAGCGCTAAGACCACCTGCCGATAGTCCAGAGTACCGCCTTGGATCAAGGCCCCGGCCACAGCCAAACCGGCAGAGAATTCCGCAGCCACATGGGCAACGATAATTCCGAAACTGCGGGGATCCAGCCAAGCAAGAACGGTGAGATGGTTGGTGAGCAGATGCTCAAGCCAGTTAAAAAAGCCCCAGCGGTTCATTAAAAAAACCAGGGTATAAATGGGCACCGTATAAACAATGATTTTGTTGATCCGTTTTCTGAACCGCAGCCAGGCCTTGGTCAATGCCTCGCGCCAAGTAAGCCGCTTTCGGTCGGTGAGCAGATCAGCTACCTTGCCGGTGGCCCGCGTTGGCAGCAAAAACCTCCCCAAGATCAGAATACAGACGGTGCGCAGCACGGCGGCCAGCAAGGTGAGCCCCACGTAGATGAAGGCTGCCCCCTTGATCAACGGCGCAGTGAGAAAGAAGACCGTGGGCAGATGCAGAAAGTAGATGGGGAGGGTGTTGAAGAGATTGGCCAGCACCAGTTCTTTCTTATTGAGCTTGCCCTGATCATACGCCTCGGCCAACATGGTGTTAGCAGCCACCCCAGAGAAAAAGGCCATGGAAAAACTAGCCCCGGCAGTATCGGAGAGGTTGCCAAGCCGAATCAACGGGGTGGCCAGCCGAGCTGCCCCCCGCGTCCAGTTAAGGGCCTCAATGAAGTTACCGACCATCAAGCCTAAGGAGACGAAAAAGACCAGCCGCAACAAGGGCCAACCCAGTCCATGCCAAAGCTGGGGGATGATGGTTAAGAAATCCATGCCTTACTTCACCTGAACAATTGACCACCTACGGTCAGGGCCATTATTCCATTGACGCTTAAGGTAATCTGATCTTGAACGAAAAGACTAACTGTTCAAAACACCCTTAAATAAAAAAATCCCCGAACCGATATAAAATCGATTCGAGGATGTCCCTTTTTTATCCACGAAATCAGTTCGCAAAGCCTTCCGTCCACGAAGGCAATGCGTATGTCATCTTCAGGCAGGTCTTCTGACTCCCGGCTCAATCCTTGTTTCGCGCCTTCCCATCTCGTTAAGACAGTGGCATGTGGCGAAACTCGTTACCGGTTACAGCGGTGGGCCCGTCTCCGAGTTACACGGAGTTCCCTCTTGGAAACCATAAAAAATTGCCATTTAGCCCGATTAATGCGCGGCGGCAAAAAAGAAAAATGCTCACATATACACTGATATGCTCCGCTTTTTATTTTTCACCACGCCTTGTTCTCGAACAAAACTGCTAATTTTTTAAAGATTTCCTGTTGCTCTTTCACGAGCACCTGAAGATCTTCTCAATACTGAAAAAGGGTCGGAAAGTCAAGACGATTGTCAAGAAACAACCATCCTGACAGACCTCTCCCCAACGGCTTTTCAGCGCAGAAAAAAACGCATGGTTACCTGAAAGGAATCCCAGTCCTTGATGAGAAAAAAAGTACTCTTGCACAAACTTGCTTCACATGGGGCCATAACCGTTCTCCCTGTAGAGTTCGGGTCCGGGGCTGCCGCCAAAATGAGGGCATAAAAAAACCCGGACCGATAATAATCGATCCGGGATGTCCCATCTATCTCCGCAAGATCCGGCAACACGATTTCGATCCTCGAAAAGTGTCACGCAATGTCTGCAGGCAGGTATTCTGACTCCCGGCTCATCCTCCTTCCGCGCCTTCCCATCTTGATCAAGACAGTGGCATAGTGCGGAATTTGTCCCCGGTCACAGCGGCGGGCCCGTCTCCGATTCACACGGAGTTCCCTATTAAGCTCGGTTAAGAGCGCCTGAAACTGATTGCCAATGTAACGGACGATGAATGAAGGGTCAAGGGGATAAAATAGAGGCAGAAAGAGAGTAAATACCAACCAGCAGGCAGAAAAGAAAATCAGAAGAGATCATCTGAAATTCGCCAACCATATTTTTGGGCGAACGCTTGCGGATTGTCAAAATGCTCACTGTTATAAAAGGGGCAAGCCTGACATTTCTGCTGCTTCTCATCAATGCTGACGGCAAAGCAATCGCCAACGGTACCAGCCATGAAGGCACAACTCCTGCCAGCATTGGGATACGCTGCGCATTCTTCCTTTTGTGAGCCGCAGTTGTGAAATTCCCAACAGTTCTTACTCCCTTTCCCGGAACCCTTGACTATTGCAGAGAAAGCATCCATATTTAGTACCTTCAGTACTTAAATTTAAGGAATCTATCAACAACGATAATATTAAGATAGATGATAACCGGCACAAGTCAATAGGTCACAATCAGTATTTCACCAACCTGATTGCTTGACAAGCGCTAAGCACTCATGGCAATTATGGTCAAAAAATCTGCACAAGATTACAATTACCAATAGAGAGGAATAAATGAAAAGCTATCGCAAAGAATTATGGTTCGAGATCCCCACCAGAAGAGCCTTTATCAACATAACTCCCCAGGTCAATGAATGTTTAGAAGCATCCGGCATCAAGGAAGGACTGGTATTGGTCAACGCCATGCATATCACCGCCTCAGTCTTCATCAACGATGACGAGTCCGGCCTCCACCATGACTACGAGGTGTGGCTTGAGAAGCTGGCTCCCCACGAACCGGTGAATCAATACCGGCACAACGGTTACGAGGACAACGCCGATGCCCACCTTAAACGACAGGTCATGGGCCGGGAAGTGGTGGTGGCAATCACCGACGGCCAGCTCGACTTCGGCCCATGGGAACAGATCTTTTACGGAGAGTTTGACGGTGGTCGTAAAAAAAGGGCCCTAGTGAAAATCATCGGTGCATAAATGCCCTCAGTGACAAGAAAAACAACCTTTTATCTTTTTTTTCTTTCTGATTACCAGCGAGTTTCAGCCAACTTTAGGAATAATCTCATTTAATGTTCATTTTCTTTGTTTGCCCAAAGAAAACGAACCAGCAGCGAAGCGGCGAAAGAAAAGGCACCCTGTGTCACTCGCCATGTGGTCAAGCCACACTGCTGTCCGCCTGCGGCGGATACCCTGCGTTCCTCAAAGTTGCCGGGATCAAAAAAACTCGCCCGCCCATGGGCGGACTCAAACAGTCGGAGTCTTCGCACTTCGCGGCTTTGCTTACCTTTTGCTCCTTTTCGGCAACTTTTCCGGTACTCGGCGGCGTGTCAATGGGAAAATCTTTAACTGCAAAGGCTAAAAAAACTTGGCTGAAACTCGGTGGTAATCAGATTTTTATTTGACAAAGATATTCACTTTCCTGATAATCATTTTATTGCAACCCATAAAGTCGTAATACGCTGTTTAGGTGCCACTATCTCTCTGTACCGAAAATTGATTAATTTCAAATTATAAACACCCAGGATCTGGATATAAACATTCACTATCCTGCTTTTAATTAATTGCATTTGGGAGCAAAATAATGACCGTACAAGAGATCAAAAAAAGAGCGCAGGCCATGGGAATCAAACCCGGCAAGATGAAGAAGGCGGAGATGATTCGCGCCATCCAGGCTACGGAAGGGAATCATCCATGTTTCCAGACCGCCGATAACAACTGCGACCAAAACGACTGTTGCTGGCGGAATGATTGCATAACCGCCTAATCACCTTTTAGTGCAACTGCCACAAAAACTCGCTGTTGGTCATGGCCTTCCCGCCTGCGCCAACAGCAAGTTTCTTTTGATGTAATACCAATCAGTTACAGACGAACCTCCCCACCCCAATTTGCATTATCACCTAATACCTGTTATGTTAGCTGGCAAATAAACAGCACGGACCATTTCAATACGGTCCTCCAATCTGCGCATTTCCGGCCTCTCCTTTTTAGTCGTTTCTTCTCCACGAAGAATCTCTTCTTTACCTTATGGCGTCGGTTTTTCCCAACCACGGCAGTTGTATGCCGGATATGCCAACAAACAAGGAAGTATCATGTCCTTAGATCAGGAATCACCGGCAACCGGCACTACCCCCAGTCCTTCCACCCCCGCTCTCTACCCAGACTCCACCGCTTCACAATGGGACGACTGGCGCTGGCACCTGCGTCACTCGATCAAGAAACTGGACACCGTCGAACGATTGCTGGACATCGAATTTCCTAAGGAAAGAAGAGAGGAGCTGAAACGGACCATGGACCATTTCCCCATGTCCATCACCCCCTATTATTTCTCCCTAATCAACCGCTACGACTTTGAAAACGATCCTATCTTCAGGCAGTCTGTTCCCGATCCGGCCGAACTGCACATCAGTCGCTGCGATTGCACCGACCCCCTGGCTGAAGACAAAGACAGCCCGGTGGAAGGACTCACGCATCGATATCCTGACCGAGTGCTATTTCATGTTTCAAACCTCTGTTCCATGTACTGCCGCCACTGCACCCGCAAACGCAAGGTGGGCGACGTGGACTCCATCCCTGACAAAAAAAACTTACTGGCCGGCATCGAATACATCCGCAACACCCCGGAGGTAAGAGATGTATTGCTCTCCGGCGGTGATCCTTTTCTGCTCAGCGATGAATTGATTGACTGGTTGCTGGGCGAACTAAGCGCCATCGAACACGTGGAGGTGATCCGCATCGGCACCCGTACCCCGGTGGTACTACCACAACGAATTACCGATGATCTGGTGAATATCCTCAAAAAACATCATCCGCTGTGGATTAACACCCATTTCAACCATCCCCGCGAAATCACCCCTCGCGCCAGCCGTGCCTTGGCAAAACTCGCCAACGCCGGAATTCCGCTGGGTAACCAATCGGTGTTGCTGGCCGGGGTGAACGACTGTCCACGAATCATGAAAAGTCTGGTCCAAAAACTGGTCATGAACCGGGTGCGACCTTACTACCTTTACCAGTGCGATCTTTCCGAGGGGTTGAGCCATTTCCGCACCCCGGTGGGTAAGGGTATTGAGATCATCGAGAACCTCATCGGCCACACCTCAGGTTTTGCTGTGCCTACCTATGTGATTGATGCCCCGGGCGGCGGCGGCAAGATCCCGGTGATGCCCAACTATCTTATCTCCTGGTCCACCAACAAGGTGATCCTGCGCAACTACGAAGGGGTTATCAGCACCTACAAGGAACCGGACTCTTACGAGCCATTTTTCTGCAACCGCAACTGTGATGAGTGCCACCTACAGTTGCCGCTGGCTGCAGCCGATGACGACACCCAGGCCATCGGCATCTCAAGCTTGCTGGCCGACTACGAAGACACCACCACCTTGACCCCGGAAACCAACGAACGCATGGAGCGTCGCGACGATGCCTGATCAGATACTCAACTGGGGCCACTCCACCATTCAACATGGCCCCGACAGTGACCGCGTCTACCTGATGGAACTGGCTGACGCTGACATGCCGGATCTGTTGCCACAGATCAATAAACTGGCAACCAAGAACACCTACGGCAAGATTTTTGCTAAGGTACCTGCGCGCTGGACCACCGCCTTTATCGATGACGGCTTTTGCACCGAAGCCCTGATCCCTAACTTTTTTAAAGGCACCGAAGACGGTCATTTCATGGCTAAGTACTTTGACGCAGAGCGGGCCCATGACTCCCGCCGCGAAGAAAGCGACAAGATCCTTGCCCTGGCCCAGGGAACCGCCATCAGCCAGGATCAGGACATGGCCGAAAAATACACGACCAGGGTCTGCACCACCAACGACTGCTCCGCCATGGCCGCGTGCTACCAAACCATCTTTCCATCCTATCCCTTCCCGGTACACGACCCGGCCTTCCTCGCTGCCACCATGGCTGAGCATGTCACCTACTTCGGCGTCTGGCATGATCAGGAACTTGCCGCACTGGCCTCGGCTGAGCAATATCAACGCAGCGGCAACGTGGAGATGACCGATTTTCTCACCATGCCCAAACACCGCCAGCAAGGCCTGGCCGGGAAACTCCTGGCCACCATGGATAGGGAATTACGCCTTCGGGGCATGACCACAGCCTACACCATCGCGCGCGCGCTCTCCACCGGCATGAACATAACCTTTGCTCGCGCCAACTATCAGCACGGCGGCACCCTGATCAACAACACCCAGATCTGCGGGCGCATCGAAAGCATGCAGGTTTGGCATAAACAGCTTTTATAAAAAGCGCCGATGCCGCTGGCAACTGCCCAGAGCAAGACCTGCCCTCGCATCTTTTCTATTGCGTTCACATTGCCATCGCGCTATGAGTGCTAAACACTAATTATTACCACCCGTTCCTTAACAAAATCGAGCAGCGTCATATCCTCGAACTCGTTCCTGTTATGAAAACCCCTTCATCAATACCGCCATACGCCCTGCCAATACTATTCTTCGGGCTAGTCATTATCACCGGTGCTGCCCTCCTGCACTGCAGCATCAGCCTTACGTCCGCCCCGATCTCCTGGATAGATGCACTTTTTACCGCTACTTCAGCAACCTGCGTCACCGGCTTAAGTGTGGTTGATACCGGTACCTTCTTTAGTCGCTTCGGGCAAACCGTCATCCTCGCCCTTATTCAAGTGGGGGGGTTAGGGATTATGACCTTTACCGGCCTGGCCTTCTATCTCTGGCGACGACACGTTTCCCTGAGTGACCGGATCGCGGTGGGCCAGAGCCTGCTCCATGACCCAGCCTTCCATCTTGGCAAATTTCTCATTCGCATCGTCCTCTGGACCCTGACCATCGAGGCCGTTGGCGCTTTTTTCCTATTCATCCAGGCCCCAAAGGACTTCCCCCCATACTCAGCCCTTTTTCACGCTGTCTCCGCCTTCTGCAATGCCGGCTTCTCTTTATACAGCAACAGCCTCAGCAACTGGCGAGGGAACTGGGGAATCAATCTGGTTTTCATGCTCCTGATCATCCTTGGCGGCATCGGCTTTTCGGTGTTGGTGGAATTACAGGCCTGCGCAGCACGTAAATTCCAACCCATCGTAAAAAACCAGGGCAGGAAACTGAGCAATTATGCGCAAGTGGTCATAAAAACTAGCATTTTTCTGATTATTTTCGGATGGATCGCCATTTACGCGGCAGAATCCATCGGCTTCAATAGTCATATGCTTACCGGAGAAGCATTGCTCACCGCTCTTTTCCAGTCCGTAACCTGCCGCACCGCTGGTTTCAACAGCGTTGACATTAACCACATGACCAATGTTTCCCTCCTGGTGATGATGATGCTGATGTTCATCGGCGGCGCTCCCGGTTCTTGCGCTGGCGGGATCAAGGTCACCACCTTCCGTGCCCTCACCGCCTTTGTCCATTCCCAGATCAAGGGTCGCCGCCAGGCGGTGATGGGCAGATTTGCCCTCAACAGCGATTCCGTAAACAAGGCACTGATCCTGCTTGTCTTTGCCACCAGCATTATTACTTTCGCCACCCTCCTTCTCACCATCAGCGAAGGCGGCGACATCCCCCATCCCGAAGCCAGGGGGCTTTTTCTGGATCTGTTTTTCGAAGCGGTATCAGCCTTTGGCACCGTGGGCTTGAGCACCGGCATAACCCCGAAACTCTCCATGGTTGGCAAGAGCATCATTACCTCCCTGATGTTCATCGGTCGCTTAGGACCAATCGTCTTTCTAGTCGCGATCCAGAGCTTTCAAGAAGAACTGTTTTACGATTGGCCCGAAGAAAACATGCTGATAGGATAAGCTAGGAGAAAAAAATGACTAATACTCTGCAAGCCGGTGTCATCGGCCTTGGCAAATTCGGTTACAAGTTCGGTAAAACATTGATGGAACTAGGCCACACGGTGGTGGGAATCGACGTTAACCCCGATAACATCAAGCGAGCTCAACACGTCTTCAGCCAGGTGTTTCAAGCCGACGCCAGCGACAAAACAACTCTAGAACAGATGGGGATGGCAGATCTTACCCACGTCTTAATCAGCGTCGGAGATTCCATTGCCTCCAGCGCCATGATTTCCATGTACCTGAAGGAGCTTGGCGTAAAGGTTGTCTGGGTCAAGGCCATCAACGGCGACCATGAAAAATTGCTCCAGAAAATAGGCGTTGATAAAGTGGTAATGCCCGAACATCTGGCCGCCAAACAACTGGCAAACCGAATGGCCATCCCCGGCTTTATCGAACATCTACCCTTTGATAAGGAGATGGTCATCAAAGAGGTGGTCATTGATGAATGGGCCGGAAAAACATTACGAGAGATAGACCTCACCAACCGGTACAATATCCAGGTCATCGCCACCCGCTCAGCCGGATCGGAGAAATTCAAGTTCATCCCCAAAGCGGATCAAGAACTGAAGGCCGGGGACGTTCTGGTCACCATCGGCCACATTGAACAACTAGGTAAACTGCATTCCTAGAATGCGATGACCACAGAGAAGGATGGACAGTGCCAAAAAACAGTAATAACAAGGCCACCGAGCTTTTCGATGAGGCCGCCGCCGACTGGGACAAACCGTTACGGGTGGAGTTGGCCAAAGGGGTGGCCCGGTCGATCACAAACCGCATAGCCCCGACCCGAACCATGACCGCCATGGAATTCGGCTGCGGCACCGGCCTGGTCACCGCCCTTCTTGCCCCGCACCTGCAAAGCGTTCTCGCCACCGACATCTCCACCGGCATGCTGAAGGAATTAGACAAGAAAATTAAAATATTACAGATCGACAACATAACCACCAAGTCTGTCGATCTGACCCGCGAACCATTGTCTGGACAGCGCTTTCAACTCATCTTCAGCAGCATGACCCTGCACCATGTCGAGGATATCGACAAACTGATGCGCACCTTACACGATCACCTTACACCGGGCGGTCGCATAGCCTTGGCCGATCTTGCCCGCGAAGACGGCACCTTCCACAGCGACTCCACCGGCGTCGCCCATCTGGGATTCTCAACCAGTGAACTCCTCACCTTTGCCGAAGCAGCAGGTTTTATCGAACTGACCGTTGAGACCGCCCACGTAATCCACAAGGAAGGCAACGACGGCAAGGAACATGACTACCCTGTGCTGTTGCTGAGCGGGAAGAAAGAAACAAGGTAATCTTGTTGCTCATAAAACAGCACGGATTGCCTTAAGAGCACCACCGGGGTTCACACTTCCGTATTTTCCTGGTAGACTTTTGCATTACTCATCACTGAGCATAGACAAGGAAGATCATCGGAGCTAGCAGCGATTAGTATAGATACAGAGAGAAACGACATGACTCAGCGCAGTGCCGGATAACATCTCCACCCTGCTCAGCAGCTTACCTGCAAGAAATGGTGGTTAAGCGACGCCAAGCAAACAGTGTCACCGCCTCCGAGGATTCCGCGATGAAGAGACTCTCCTGGTTGTTACTTTTTCTCCTGCCCTTATTTGCCTCTGCATCACTCTGCCTGGCCAAAGAAGCACCGAAAATACCGCCGGATCTTACCCCCTGGGTCGATTGGGTTCTCCATGACCACCAAGAGGAGCAGCACTGCCTCCCCCTGTATAACAATGCCGACCAACTACAGTGCCAGTGGCCCACCGAATTACTGGTTGAACTTGACGATACCGGCGGCACATTCAGACAATCTTGGTACCTGAATTATCAGGGCTGGATAGAGTTGCCAGGTGCGGCCCGACAATGGCCTCAGGAGGTTATGGTTGATGGAAAACAGGCCGTGGTTCTGCAAAAAAACAACCGGCCCCGGCTGAAACTGGGGCCAGGCAACCATACCATCAGCGGTGGTTTTCAATGGCGTCAACTGCCCGAGTACGTGCAGGTTCCCAGCCAATCAGCACTGGTTTCACTGCAGGTTAATGGTAAAAAGATCAACTTCCCCCAGCTGGATTCATCCGGCCGCTTGTGGCTGAAAACCACCCACAAAGAGGAGAAGATCGAAAACCGCCTCAAGGTCCAGGCCTTCCGGCTCATTGACGATACAATCCCGGCCCAACTCACGGTCTATGGTACTCTTGAGGTGGCCGGTTCAGCCAGAGAGATCCGCCTGGGTCCCATCTACGCCCCGGACAGATTTATCCCCCTGTCCCTGACCGCCTCCCTGCCCAGTAAACTCGAACAGAATGGCGAAATGCGGGTTCAGGTCAAACCGGGCCGGTTTTCCTTCTCCCTCACCCTGCGCGACCTGGGCCAGCTCCGGGATCTCACCTTCACCCAACCCCATGACGGCTTCTGGCCAGACCGGGAGGTCTGGCTGTTTTCCGGCCACCCGAATATCCGCATCGTCGAAATAACAGGGGGCACCCCCATTGATCCCCTCCGTACCTCTGCCCCCAAAATTTGGCAAAAATTCCCTGCCTATCAGATGTTAGGCGGAGAAACCATCCGTTTTCAGGAGATCAAGAGGGGGGATCCGCATCCAGCCCCAGATCAATTAATCTTAAACCGCGAGCTCTGGCTGCGGTTCGACGGCTCCGGCTATACCATCCAGGACAATATCTCCGGAAAAAAGAACAACAACTGGCGTCTGGAAATGAACCCGGCCATTGCCCTGGGCAGGGTGGCGGTGGACGGGGTCGAGCAGTTGATCACCCGCCGCCAAGGGTCGAAAAAGACCGGAGTCGAGCTGCGCCGTGGCCGACTCAACCTCGCAGTGGACAGCGGTTACCAAGGGAATATCGCCACCCTGCCTGCCACCGGCTGGGATCATGATTTCCAGAAAGTGTCAGGACATTTACGCTTGCCGCCGGGTTGGAAGCTGATCAGCGCCAGCGGCATCGATCAAATCCCCGGGACCTGGGTTAAGAAATGGACCTTACTCGATTTTTTCATCGTCTTGATCTTCACCATTGCCATGGCCAAGCTCTTCTCCAAGCCCTTGGCCTTGGTCGCTTTCCTGACCATGGTTCTCACCTTTCATGAACCGGGTGCGCCCCGATATGTCTGGCTGGCTTTATTGATCGGCTTCGCCCTGCTCAAGAATCTGGATGGAGGTAAACTCAGGCAGGTGGTCAAGGGCTATCAGGCCCTGACCCTCCTGATCCTGATACTCCTGGCGATTCCCTATTCCATCACCACCCTGCGGGTCGGAATCTATCCCCAACTCGCTCACCCCTGGATCTCCATGTCCGACTACTCGCAGCAGAATCGCCAGGCCATGAAAAAGTCTCGCCCCATGACCTTGGCCGAAAAAGGGTCGGGGCTCAAAGCACCGGAGATGAGAGATATGGCCCAAACAGCAGACGGGATCAGCAAAAAAGCAGCCCGCCGACTGACGGAACCCATGGGAGGGATGAATGGCCTGAACCGAAACCTGAAGACCAGCAGTCAGGTGAACCAGTATGATCCCAAGTCCTTGACCCAGACCGGCCCGGGCCTGCCCCAATGGCAACCCTTTCAAACCATCCCTTTTAGTTGGTCAGGACCAGTGCATCGCGATCAGGTCATCTCCTTGTGGCTGATCGGTCCGAAAACCAACTTGGTCCTCGCCTTTGTCCGGGTCTTCCTGATTATCGCCCTGGGGTTGAGCATGTTCGGTCTGGGCTATAATCGCGGCCAGGGGATCAATTTCAACCGCCTGAAGCCCCTTCTTTTGCTGCCCCTGTTCCTTGTCCCTCTCCTGGCCCCGACGGTTGCACGAGCCAATGAGATACCGTCTCAGCCCTTGCTTGACGAACTGCAGCAACGGTTGCTGGAAAAAGATGACTGTTTCCCCAACTGTGCCGACATCTCCGAGATGCGGATTAACATCGACCCTCAGAAGCTTACCATCTCCCTAACAGCCGAAAGCGACCTTGCTGCGGCCTTCCCCCTGCCCGGCAATGCCAAACAGTGGCTGCCCCAACAGGTCAGCATGGACGGCAACCCCTGCCAAGCCCTGTTCAGGAAAGCGAATTCCCTCTGGGTTATGGCCCCGGCTGGCAAACACCACTTTGAACTCCGTGGCAGGATCGGCAAACAAAATACCTTGCAACTCCCCTTCCCCCTCAAGCCCCACCGGGCCGTCGCCAAGGCCCGAGGCTGGTCCGTGGATGGCATTCATCCAGACGGCTCCTTTGATAAACAACTGCAGTTCAAACGGATTGTCGAGCACCATGGCCAGCAGGGCGAAATCCTGGAAACCGGCCTCCTGCCGCCCTTTGCCCGAGTGGAGCGGGAGATACTTCTGGGCTTAACCTGGAAGGTTGTGACCAAGGTTCAGCGAATAAAGGGGAGCAGCGGTTCGGCAATGATCCTCAATATTCCCCTGTTGCCCGGGGAATCGGTAACCTCAGAGGGGGTACGGATTCAAGACAAGACGGTTCAGGTCAATATGGCCGGCAACCAGAACCTGTTCCGCTGGGAATCGTTTCTGGAGCCCAGCGACACTATTGTTCTTCGTCATCCGAACACCAGCCACTGGACAGAGGTCTGGAAGGTGGATGCCAGCCCCATCTTTCATCTGGAGACCAGCGGCATCCCGGTAATCCAGCATCAGGAGGGGAACCGCTGGCTGCCTACCTGGCACCCGTGGCCCAAAGAGGAGGTGGTGCTGACTGTCTCGCGACCCAAGGGGATTGAAGGCCAGACCCTGACCATTGAGAAAAGTCACCTTAGCCTGCACCCCGGCCAACGATCCACCGATGGGGTGCTTCGATTGACGATCAAATCCAGTCAGGGCGGTCAGCATAGCCTCTCCCTGCCGGAAGATGCCAGTCTGCAAGAGGTCAAGATCGATGGCCGGGTGCAACCGATCCGCCAGGAGGGACGCCAAGTCATCCTGCCGATCCATCCGGGCAACCAGGAGGTTGAGTTGCAATGGCGCCAGGCAACAGGGATGTCCATGCGCTACACCACCCCGAGCATCGACCTCAACAGCCCCAGCGTCAACGCCAGTGTCGATCTCCATTTGCCCCACAACCGCTGGCCCCTCTTTATGGGCGGCGAACAACTGGTGGGGCCGGCCATTCTTTTCTGGTCGGCGCTGATCATTATCCTGCTGGTGGCCTTTGGCTTGAGCAAGAGCGGCTTAACCCCCTTGCACTTCTACCAGTGGCTCCTGCTCGGCATCGGCCTCTCCATGAGCAACCTGGGGGCAAGTCTGGCCGTGGTGGGATGGTTGATTACCCTGGATCAACGAAAAAAGGCTGCCAAGCTCGACAAGCAACTCTTTAATCTCATCCAGGTCGGTATCGTCTTTTTAACCGTCATGGCCATGGCTTCCCTGGTCTTTGCCATCTCCCAGGGCCTGATTGGTCATCCGGACATGAACATTGTCGGCAACGGCTCTCGGCGAAATCTCCTCCGCTGGTATCAGGATGTCAGCGGGCCGATGCTGCCCCGCGCGTGGGTCTTTTCCCTACCCATGTTGACCTATCGATTGGCCATGCTGGCGTGGGCCCTATGGGTCTCCTTCGGGTTGCTAAAGGTTCTCAAGTGGGGCTGGCAACGATTCACCGAACCAACCATCTGGTATGGATCAACGCAAAAGAAACCCTTGCTGCGCCCGAATAAAGCCGAGGAACAGGCCAACCCGGCATCCTCGACCATTAACGGTGACGAAAATCAGGAACCGGCAGATAAGTAGACCGGGGGGGGAGAAGGAGAGCAAAGGGAAGAGGGGCTCAAAACCCCTGGCGGAAGAGTTGATAATCATCCCGGCTGGCCGTTTGCGCCAGAACCCGCAGATGGTTCACATCTTTGAAATTATCAAGTAAAAGCTGCACAACATTACCATCTAAAGCCCTGTTCTTGGCCATCTCAACAAGAACCCTGGTCGCCTCTTCTGGTGACATCCCCTGACGATACGGTCGGTCTTCAGTAATAGCGGTGAAGACATCGGCGACAGCCATCACCCGCGCCCCCAACGATAACTCATCACCACGCAAATGAAACGGGTAGCCTTTGCCATCCAACCGTTCATGATGGTAGGCGGCCCATTCCCTGATATTCTCCATATCGCGAAAATTGCGCAACACCTTGTAGGTGAAATAGGTATGCGCCTTAACAATAAGGAACTCTGAATTGCTGAGGGCAGCAGGTTTTTCAAGGATATCAACCGGCACCGCGAGCTTACCAAGATCATGAAGATTACCGGCGATCTTCATCATCATACACTCTGCCTCTGAAAAGTTGGCCAAACGGGCAAGGCTTGCAGCACAAGTAGAAACGCCACTTGAATGAGTGGCCGTAAAGCGACTTCGGAAATCGATAATATGGCCAAACAGCTCGGTCATATCCAGCAAATCATCACAATCAAGCTTCTCATGGGCAAAACCTGATTCAGTAGCAACCCCGGCCCCCATTGAGACACTGGCGATATCAAGCCAGAACGCTTCCTTCTTCGACAAGTCCACAAAAGCCTTGACCAATTCCGGATGGAAAAGCACTCCCTTCTTCTGCTCAATAGTCTCGACGATCCCCTGCCCCTGAAGAAGGATATTACTCTTCTCGTTGACCAAAACATCAATCCGATCGGCCAAATGGATGAGATGAGAGCCAAGGGGGACCGCCTCATCGCTAACAAAAGCGCCTTCGCCATTACCCCAGGGCAGATGATGAAAACGAATAACCTGGGCAACTTCGGCAAATGGCCGGAACTTACGAATTAGATGATAGCCAGCAATGGCATGTTGATGGGGAGAAAACGAACCTGTGGGGCCCAGCTCAAAATTAAGGGTAATGGCTCGGTCATACATGGAAAGAGCGCCTGAGTCATGCAAAAGACCGGCAATCAACGCCTCTTTACACAACTCTCTGGACATCTCCATCTGCTCAGCAAGCCTTAAGGCAATAAAACCAACCCGCCGCTGATGATTAGCCAGGGCAGGACTAACCAGATCCATGGCGGTGGCAAGACACTCAACCAGCTCAAGGGTGGAGATAGAAATAAAATCCTTCTGTTCCAACATAAGATGCCCCCAGACAAAACACATTAACAATGAAAGATATTAATGTAACAGAAGAACGAGCTGACGAAACCCAAAAAGGTGCCGAAAAGGAATGGGGATGAACTACAGGAGGCTGGCCAATCGATCGTCGGCCTTACGGAGTCGTAAACTAACCACATTGACAATCTGGCGCAGAAATTTCACCCCGATAACGGGGTGATGCTTAACCAGCAGATCAAAATCTTCCCTGGTCAATTCAAGCAAGGTACTTTCTTCAGTGACAACCACAGAAGCATTTCGAAGCGCATGGGCAACAACCGAAATCTCTCCGACCATGGTGCCCGGATCGAGGATAGCCAAGAGAATATGCTTACCGGCAAACAAAGTCTCTTTCCGCACCGCCAATTTCCCTTCTAGGAGGAAGCCCATAAAGGTTCCCGCCTCCCCCTCCCGCATCAAGACAGAATCAACGGGACATCGGCGCAGCTTTAAAAAAGGACAAAGGACGGCCAATTCATCCCCGCTAAGAAATCGAAAGGCCGCCTTAGCGTACTCCTTGACCAACTCACAAGCATCTGGGGTAATTTCAGAAGCCATAACGGTTACTTATCTGACTCGTTTTTAGCAATTTTGTCTTCCAAACGCTTGATCAGGCCCGGATATTTTTCCTTTTCGATGATTGAGGCAAACTGGGTTCGATAGTTACGCACCAAACTGACTCCCTCAATGATTACATCATACACCAACCAGTCATTATCCTTATGCCGCAACTTATAAACAACCGGAGTCTCAGTATCATTGCGCACCACCACACTTGAAACCACCGCCTTGTTTTTCTGTATCCGTTGCGTTTTGAAGATCACCTGCTCACCGGCATAAGAATTAAGGCGGTCGTAATAGGTGTTTTCAAGCAATTTAGCAAACAAGAAAACAAAGTGATCCTGCTCTTGAGAACTTATTGTTTTCCAATTTCGGGCCAGGGCAAGTTGCGACATGACCCGAAAGTCAAATCGATCATAAACAAGATCAATAATTTCCTGCCGGAAGGAGTCAGCAAGTTTACCCTGAAGTTCTGGCTTATTATCCTGCACAATCTGCAAAATCGAATCCACGGAACCCTTAACCTGCGTAAGAGGATCCGAGGCGGCGGCAGATACAGTCTGCAACCCGGCAAACACAAAAAAGAACGACAGCAGGGCGATGGCAACATTTCCCCAAACTATTCGCTGTAAATTCATAATCTTCTCCTTAAAAACATACCCCGCTACCAACACCATCGGTGCCGCGCCAAGGCAAGAAACATCAATGCATCACAACCATCGTTTCCGCGAACCCAGCCCTGCGCAGGTCTTGCTCCATCTGCTTAGCCTTGGCAAAGTCTGCACCGACAGGAACCTCAACTCCAAAAAAAGAGTAATCGGCTCGTTGATAACGGGCCACCAAAGCCCCCTTGCCAACTCGGACGACGCGCTCCCTCTGTTGCTTAATATTTGACGGATCACGATAAACACCTACCAGAACAAAAAAACCCGGCTGCATGGCATCCCAAGACACTTTGGAAACTGTTGCCGGCACCGGCAACTCCACCGACTTCTGAACCGGCGGCGTCACCACTTGTGGCACCGGCTGCGCATTGGCAACACTGGTGGCAGGAATCTCCTCCGCAGGTCTTTCTAACCGACTGACTCCATACCCCGAGGCAGCATCAACCTCATCCGTAACTCGACTATGCCGATGCTGCGCATAAGCATCACGCACCGCCACATAAGGGTCAAAGGAAGCATCTTTGAAACGCTCATACTTGCCAATATGCAAGGAAATCTTGTTAACCTGCTTCCCTCCTTGCAGAGCATAGCCACCACTTTCCCCCGAAGCAGTCCAGTAGGAGAGCGGATCAGCAAAGGAATCAGCAACAGTTCCAACCGTATCCCGCAACGACGAAGGGCCCAAAAACGGCCAACAAATATAGAAGCCATTACCAACGCCATAGCTGCCCAAGGTCTGGCCAAAATCCTCATCACTGTCCAAGAGACCGAATTCCTTATGGGCAGGGTCAGCCAGCCCGGCAATCCCCAAAGTCGAATTAATCAAAAATGAAGCCAGTTCACTACCAGCCCCAATAATTTTTCCTTGCAAAAGATTATTAACAATTCTTATCGGCGAGGATAGGTTATGGAAGGCATTACTGAAACACAGCCGCACATCTTCATCAGCAAAAACAGCCTTATACCCCTGGGCCACCGGTTTCAACACCCAAAAGTATAACCGGTCATTGAAGTTAAAAAACACCCGATTCAATGATTCAAGGGGATCGACCATCCCGCCGTTAGCAACCGAGGCCTGGACGGAAAAATCCTCATCACCCCAACCATCTTCAAAAAAATCTTCCTCGCTGGCCATACCAACCGGCGCCAGCAGCAACCGGAAAACAACCAACGCTAAAAAAATCGCAACGCCGGGAGAAGACAATTTAGACAACAAGTTCCTCATCACTGACTCTCAAAGAGATTTAACAGAATGGGTGGTTCGTGGCGCAAGGCTTCAGCAAACAAACCATAAAAGCACAAAGGCCATCGTTCAAAATTCTTAAGAAAATTATGCTGCATAGTGACGCCAACAACAAGTCGAAATAATAAAAATGAGTATTAATTTGGCTTCCACTTCTTAAACTTTACCAAAAATATACTTGCTCACCAATTCCTCAAGATCAACGGCTGATTCGGTTTCCTCAAGCTCACCGCCGTCAGGGAGAAAATCATCCATCCCACCCTGACTAATACGGATGTACTTATCGCCGATAATCCCCTGGGTTCGAATGGAGGCAATGGCATCCTCCGTAATCTTGACCTCACGCTTAACCAACAGGGTCACGTGGGCCTGGTCATTATCACCCAGTTCAATGCGGAATACCTGCCCCACCCCAACTCCGGACATCTCAACCCCGGCCCCAGGCTTCAAGCCTGAGACGTTGTTGAAGTCAGCGGTCAAGGTATAATTCTTTTCCATGGAAAACATCGAAAACTCGCCCAGTTGCAGGGAGAGATAAACAAAACATCCAAAACCGGCGAGCAAAAATAGCCCAACGATAAAATCCGTGTTGATTTTCTTCATGGCGCATATTCCATTTCTCTGCTGAGGTAAACATCCCCCATGGTTTTCTTGACAAAATCCTTGATATCGGGATCTTCCGACCGTGTAATATCCTCAGGGCTGGCAAAAGTATTCACCTTCCCACGATTAAGGATAACCACCTGATCAGCAAGATTGAATATTTTGGGAATGTCATGACTGACAATGATCGAGGTATAGCCAAACTGCTGCTGGGTGCGATGAAACAGTTGATAGATCTCCATGGCTTTCTCCGGATCAAGACCGGTGGTGGGTTCATCAAAAAGCATTATTTTGGGCTGCAATTGCAGGGCCCGGGCCAAACCAACCCGTTTCTTCATGCCGCCACTTAACTGCGCCGGAAATTTATTCTCGCTACCCTCAAGACCTAATTGGGCCAGGGTCGCCATGACCCGCTCCTTGATTTCACCCCTGCTGAGGGCAGTTCGTTCCACCAACGGCAAAGAGACATTATCAAAAACCGTCAACGAGTCGAGAAGCGCCGCCCCCTGAAATAAAACCCCAAACTCGGTTCGCACCAAGTTAAGTTCCTTGCGGCCCATGCACGTGACATCCTTACCTTCCACCAAGATCTGTCCCGAATCGGCCTGCAGCAACCCCAAAATCAGCTTCAGGGTCACACTCTTGCCCTGACCGCTACCACCAGCAATAACCGTGGTCTTGCCCACCGGAATGGCAAAATTAACCCTATCCAAAACCCGTTGGGAGCCAAAGGATTTAACGACCTCGACAAATTGAATAATTGCTTCACTCATAACAGCATCGCCGTCAAAAGATAATCCCAAATCAAAATAGCAATGGACGACATTACCACCGCCTGGGTTGTGACCTTACTCACAGCTTCAGCCCCAAAACCGGCATTGCGTATTTTATGAACAAAATACCCCCGCCCCGTACAAATCCAAACAATCAAGAGAGCAAAGACAAAGGATTTAATAATACCGAGACTGATATCCTTATTGAC
>JAQYVW010000106.1 GCA_030145325.1 Desulfurivibrionaceae bacterium | reverse complement strand
CTTGATTTTTTAGAGAGATAATTGTGGTCACACCTGAGAGACGGTGATCCTGCAATGTAGTAAATATTAATCAGCACGGGGGACAAGAATGAGAAAGATTTTGGGGGTATTTCTGTTTGCCGTTCTGCTTTTGGGGGTGGTCATCACCTTTTTTATAGCTGCCGAGCCAGAAAGTAAGAAGAAATTAACGATTGGGGTGGTAAACCCTAATCCTGGCACCAAGGAGATCCATCTCGGTTTCATTGACTCCATCCGGACTGTTGCCGAAAAAGAGGGCTGGCTGCTTTCTTTTATAATATGTGAAGAAAAGGAGAAAATTGACTCAGCCATCCAGGAGATGGTCCAGCGCCAGGTCGATATGATTTTTTCCGTTACCACTCCAGCCACCAAGAAGGTCAAAAAAGCGATAGCTGGCCAGGGCATTGCCGGGATTTTTGCTATCCATGATCCGGTACAATCCGGTGTTATCAAAAGTCTTCGCCACCCCGGCGGTGATCTCACCGGGGTGCAAATCCGGGGCAGTGTAGCAAAAAACCTTGATTGGCTCCTGGCTGTGGCTCCTAACACAAAACATATTTACGTGCCGATTCGGCTTGACACCAAGGCGGCACCGCAGAGTTTAAAGGATTTGCGGGATGCTGCCCAATCGCTCGGCATCCGCCTTACCGTTGCTGAGGTGAATAATGAAGCAGAACTGGACAAGGCGCTTCTCTCGATCCCGGCCGATGCCGATGCGGTTTTCCTGCTCCATTCGCTGCTGATTACAAGCCACGCACAAAAGATTGTCGACATTGCCAATGCCAGGAAAATTCCCTCTGTGGCGGCAATAGGGAAAGGCCGTGAAGGTGCCCTGATTTGTTTCAGCCCCGACCTTCCTAAAATCGGTAAGCAGGCGGGCCGGATCGCCTTGGAGGTTTTGAAGGGTGAAGCGCCCGGCGATGTGCCTGCCGAGATTGCCGAGTTTGAGCTCGGCATCAATCTGCAGTCTGCGGGAAAAATTGGCCTGGAAGTGCCGCATAATATTTTGATCCTGGCTGATTATATTGTCCGATAGGCAGGGGGGATTATTGATGCAAAACAAAAGTATTAGAGCCTGGTTGATCACCCCGCTCATCTCCTTATTTGTGGCTCCTCTCCTGCTCCTGGGGGCAGGCCTTTCCTGGCAGAACTATGGTGTTGGCAAAGAGCAGATAAAATCGTTACAATTAAAGCTCACCCACCTGGCCGCCGACAATGTTTCGATTTTTCTGCATGAGCAGGAAGTCAGAATTGATTCGATGTTGGGCTCCAATTATCTGCCTGACCTGTCGTTAGGGCAGCAGCGCCAGCTGTTGAGCAGATTTTTGCGCGCGATCAAGGACGAAAAGCATGGCGCGGTTTTCAGTGCGATTTCCCTTCTCGATGATCAAGGCCGCGAAGTAGTGCGGATTTCCAACACAGCCCTCGTTGATCAAGATGATTTGCTCAACATGGCTGATGCCGATGAATTTACGATGCCGGCAACCACAGGCCAGTCCTATTACAGTCCTATCTATTTTGACGCGCTGACCGGCGAGCCGATGATGAAAATCAGCGTGCCGATTAGGGATTTGCATGACCTGGGTTTAAAAGGTGTCCTCGTCACCGAGATGACCTTGAAGTTCATGCGCCATGCGGTTGCTGCCATGCGAATCGGCCGAGACGGCACCGCCTATATTACCGACCAGCAAGGGCGCCTGGTCGCCCATCCCAATCGTTCCCTGGTCCTTAGAAATGTCCACTTTGAGGCTCCCGACCTCCCCACCATCATGAAGGGCATCTCCGGCGACAAGGCGGTGGTTGCGGCTGAGAAAATTCATTTTGGCAATCAAACCATGTTTTTTGTAACCGAGATTCCCACCGCCGAGGCGTTGCGGCATATCCATCGCTCAATCTTTATTCTCTCTTCTTTTTTGTTGCTCCTGCTGATCGGGGCCGTGGTCCTCGGCTTTATCGTAGTCAGGCAAATTATCCGGCCGATAGAGGCTTTGGCGGAAACGGCCAGAAATATCAGCCAGGGAGATTTTTCACAGAAGGCGAAGACCAAACGGATGGATGAGCTTGGTGAGCTGGGCATGGCCTTTAACACCATGACGGAGCGGCTCCTCACCACCATAGACCATCTTGAACGCGAAAAAGATTTTGTCAGAAATGTCATAGAATCTCTGACCCATCCCTTCTACGTTATTGATGTCAATGATTACACGATTAAACTCGCCAATTCAGCGGCAAATTTCGGCAGCTTGAGCCCAGGCGCTACTTGTTATCAGCTCACCCACAAGCAAGATCATCCCTGTGGAGGCGATGAGCATCCCTGTGTGATCAGGGAGGTCATGAAAACTAAAAAGCCTGTCGTTGTCGAGCACCTGCATCCGGACCCAGCCGGCAAGATGGCAACCTTTGAAATATACGGTTATCCGATCTTTGATGATGATGAAGACGAGGTTATCCAGGTGATTGAATACAATATTGATGTCACCGAAAAGAAGAATCTTGAAGCGCAACTGCTACAGTCGCAAAAACTTGAAGCCCTTGGTAGCCTTACCGGTGGTGTTGCCCATGATTTCAACAATTATTTGACCACGATCATTGGTTACAGCCAGATGGGCATGCGGAAGTTGCCGGAGGACGCCCCGCTTCGTCCTCGCCTGGAGACCATCATCGAAGCCGCTCAGAAGGCGGCGGCTCTCACCAAGCAGTTGCTGGCTTTCAGTCGGAAGCAGGTTATGGAAATCAAGTTGATCGACCTCAACACGCTTATTCGCAACATGGTAAAAATGCTGGATCATCTGGTCGGCAAGAAAATTGAGATGAAAGAGCTTTTACGCGATTCGATCGGTACGATCAAAGCTGATTCGAGCCAGGTGGAGCAGATTATCATGAATCTGGCCGTAAATGCCCGTGATGCTATGGCCGATGGCGGCACCCTGTTTTTTGAGACCGATTCCATTGTTTTGGATGCCAGTTATTGCCAGGCCCACCCCGAAGTGAGACCTGGCCCCTACGTTATTTTCTCGGTGACCGACACCGGCCATGGCATGCCGGCTGAGGTCAGGGATAACATATTTGACCCATTTTTCACCACCAAAGGAGAGGGGGAAGGCACCGGCTTGGGGCTATCCACGGTATATGGCATAGTTAAACAGCTTAATGGGCAGATTTTTGTCTACAGTGAACCGGGTACAGGAACCGCTTTCAAGATTTACTTCCCTGAGTTTAAAGATGGTGGGGAGGCGCTTGAGGAAAAGGAAACCCCGGTTACGCTTGGCGGCTCGGAAACGATCCTCGTGGTTGATAACGAACCAGGGCTCAGGGTGATCGTCAAAGATACCCTGCAGTCCTTTGGTTATGAGGTTTTGGTTGCGGCGTCCGGGGAAGAGGCCCTTGAGCTTGCGAAGAGCTCCGACAAGAAAATAAATCTGCTTTTAACCGATGTGCTCATGCCCGGCATGAACGGGCGTGAGTTGGCCAAGAAGCTGACGGCTGTCGACCAGGAAATTAAGGTACTGTTTATGTCCGGATACACTGACGACATCATCTCCCATCAAGGTGTGCTGGAACCCGGGATAATGTTGATCAACAAGCCCCTGGTCCCAAACCTGCTGGACCGGAAAATAAGGGAGATACTGGATAAAACCGCCGCAGTATAGACGTTGGTCCGACAAGATGAAATAACCTCAGCCTTCCCAGGCCATTCATCGACTCAAAGCAGCAGGGTAACCAGCAGTGCCGGGGTGGCTCCCTACCAAATAGGGAGTTCGGACAGGAAGATAAAAAGCAGCCGTCAAGGATCTTGTCCCGAGCCAAAGAACACGGCAGAAATCTTGGGGGGGATGTTCGTAATCGTATTTTACAAGCCTGTAGTAAAAGGATCGGTGGTAAAATGCGAGACACCCTATGTTGCCCCGGCCTTTATGTATTTAATAATCAGTGGTCATGCCGTAACGGTTTTATTGCATCAAGACAGCGAAGAGCCAAGCAAAGACGTGCCCTCTTTTTACCGGGGTTTTTATCCTGCGAAGACGAAGATCCACAACCGGCTAGCTTATCACTTGGTTTTTCCCTTGGCTTTTTGCCCTGTATAACCGTCTATCCGCCTTAATTAGTAAGTCTTTCGGCGAGTCGCCATCCTCAGGATAACTGGCAATGCCAAAACTCGCAGTAAGCCGAATAATCCGGTCGTCTTCCAATCTGATTTTCAGATCCTCAACGCCCTTCCGAATCCGCTCGACAACACTTGCAGCCGGATCTTTCTCAAGCTCTGGCATGACAACGAGGAACTCCTCACCTCCATAGCGACCGAGCACATCGTACCCCCTCAGTCTGCTCTGAATACAGTCAGTAAATGCAGTGAGCGCCTCATCTCCGACCGGGTGGCCATGCTGATCGTTAATTTTCTTGAAATCGTCGATGTCGGCAATTGCAATGGAGAATTTCAGATTTAAACGTTTGCTCCTTTCCGATTCCTTTGAAATAAATCCCACCGCCGGTTCCCGAATTGCCAATTCCGCTTTGAGACAAGAACTATCAATTCCTGAGCTGATCAATCCGCGCTAACTTTTTAGTTTGGTATAGAGCTTCCCGTCGGTGTAGGTGATATCGCCGGAATCCACTTCAGTCATGGCAAGCCTTTCACCGACCTCGTAGGTACTGCTGTCGTTCATATTCACGCCGTCATAGCGGGATAGTTTGCCTCTCCGGTTTAATCCAAAGCAGGCGGGTTAATTATTACCCTAATGAACATACTCATCGGCGCCCATGTCGTACTCATCAACGCCGTCGCCCGTCGTCTCCACATCGTAAGGCCGTGGATCCCCTTCGATATCGTCGCCTGGAGCTGATGAGGCGGAGGCGCTATCGATGCAGGAAGAAACATTGGTGCAACCAGCTGGCTTGTCGGCACCGTTACAGAGCAGGAAAACACCGGCGCTGGTGGGGCTGCCAAGCCCTGCTTGCTGAAAATCAACAAACCAGGGATTGGCGTCGATATTGCCATCGCCTGCATAGCCGCCTTCCACATCGGAATAGGTAATCGTTGGCGTACCACTTATATTCGCGCCAGTCCCATCGGCGGTATTCCCCCAGATGATACTGTTGATAATGGTGCTGCCGCCAGATAGACCACCGCCGTTTCGCTTGGCGTAGTTGCCGCTAATGGTGCTGTTGTATACGTTAAGGATTCCGGCGTTTCTTATACCACCGCCGTCACTGTAAGTTGTCAGTTCGGCACTGTTACCACTGACAATACAGTTGGTCAGCGTGACGGTACCAGCAGTATTGATACCGCCACCATAGGACCCGGCCAGGTTGCCGCGGATAGTGCTCCTGCTTATATCAAGCAAGCAGGTGCCTGAGACAGTGACACCGCCGCCGCCGCTGGTACTCTGGTTGCCGGAGATATCAAGGTCGCTGGCGACCAGACTCGGCCCATTGATGATCAAGATGCCGCCGCCGTTCCGGCCGGAGTTGCCGCTGACGCTGCCGCCGGTAAGGGTAGCGCTGGTCGTGGCGTCACCGGAAAGGTAGAGACCGCCGCCGTCGGTCGTCGTTAAGGTGTTGTTGTCGATGTTGCTATTGGTAATGGTTAAGGACGTGCCTACGGAGCTGAAAAAGATTCCCCCGCCGTTGGTGACGCCGGTATTGTTGGTGACATTGACGTTGGTGAGCGTTGTCGCGTCAGTCATGGTCAACACGTAGAGACCAGCGCCGGAGCTTGTGGCGCTATTGGCGTCGATGGTCGTATCACTGATAGTCAACGCCCCGGTGGTCTTGGCATACAGAGCGCCGCCAGATCTGCCGTGGTTGCCGGTAAGGGTGCTGTCGTTAATGGTAACGATGGTCAAGCCACCGTCCAAATAGAGACCGGCGCCGTCATAGGTTGCGGTATTGTTGCTGACAATACTGTTAGACATGGCCAGCTTCGAGTTGGTGCAACGAAGACCGCCACCACTCGTCGCCGTATTGCCGGTTATGGTGGTGTTGAGCAGGGTGGTGGCGTTGGTACTCGACGCATTAAGCAGGTAAAGGCCACCGGCTGACTGACTGGTGCTCGTGTTGCCCTGGATGATACAGTTCTTAATGGTCGGCGCAGAGAGGTTGTCGATGTAGATGCCACGGGTGACTGTGTTCTCTACCTGATTATCTACGGTGAACCCATCCAGCACTGCACTGTAGCTTCCACTGCTGATGTCAACCACGGGTGCATTGGCACCGCTACCCTGAATCGTTGTCAATGTGGCACCGTGGACGGATTGAACGGTAACACTTTTGTCTGTTGGGAAAACGATGTTTTCGCTGTAAGTACCGTCGTCGACCAAGACGATCTGGCCCTCAGTAGCCGCATCGATGCCGGCCTGAATGGTGGCGGCCTCACTGGGTACCTCGATGGCGTCAACCACGGTTATAGTTTGCTCCACAATGGCGGCACCGGTGGCATCAGAGGTGCCGTCAAAGGCGTAGAACAGGTATGGAACACTGCCATCGGCCACATAAGGAACAGTAAGGGCAACAGTATAGAGTTTGCCGTCATTATAGGTTGTGTCTCCACCATCCACTGCGGTCAGGTTAAGCTTTTCACCTGCATCAAGGTAGTCGCCGTTATCATTTTTATCCACCCACAGCTGAATAGTCACAGGAGCGACATTGAGCAACTGGGTATACTTCACCCGGAAGGTGTAAAGTCCACCACCGGCGCCGGAGTCGGGATCGACGCCATCAACGATATAGCCACTTTCACCGCTCCAGTCCAGATCGGGCGGAGGACTGGCGGCAAAGACCCCTACAGTAAAGTCAGAGGTCGGGGTGCCGGTGGCCGTGTCCGTGCCGTCTCCAGCGATAAAACTGTAGTTAAGGAACCCGTCGCCTGCAGCATCAAGGTTGATCTCGACCTTATACAGCTTCCCGTCCGAATAGGTGTTGTCCCCCGGATCAACCGGGATCATGGCGATCTTTTCACCGGCGTCGTCGTAATTATTGATATCATTCTTATCCAGCCAGAGCTGGATGGAAGCGGGCGGCTCGTTGTCCGCATCGGTATATTTGACCCGGAAATCATAGAGGGCACCAGTCAGGTCATTATCAGGATCAACCCCGTCACTGATATAGTTAGTCAAACCAGTCCAGTCCAGGGTCGGGATGTTGTTGAGAAAGGTTACGCTACTGGTTGTGGTTGTAGTCGGATCACCAGTGGCCGCTACGCCGTTTGTGGCATAGAAGCGGTAGTTGACATTATTATCACCGGCCTTGGTCAGAGCCACGCTTCTGGTGTAGATCTTACCGTCCGTATAGTCGGAGTCCGCGCTACTGAGTTCGGTCATGGTGAGGGTCTCGCCGCTGTCGACGTAATCACCGTCATCATTCCTATCCACCCACACCTGAATAGAGGTCGGTGGCGTATTGTGGG
>JAQYVW010000029.1 GCA_030145325.1 Desulfurivibrionaceae bacterium | reverse complement strand
GCGCATATATCTTTTGGAATAGTTCCTGTTTGTTACGGTCTGAGAGATGATGAATTGACAGAGATGAAATGATCAGGTCGTAATCCTGGGGTAATGATGCGGTCCTGGCATAATCGGTGACAATAAATTCAAAGTGATTTGGATAACTGGCAACCCTTGCCTCAGCCTCGAACAACATTTTTTCGGAAATATCCATCAAGGTAATTTTTGCACTTGGGTATTGCCGAGCGACCATTTCCGCCATTAAACCTGTGCCTGCCCCCAAGTCTAACACCTTGATTTCCTTATCTTTGACAAAGGGAATAACAGTCATCGCCACCCGATAAAAATCATCAAAACAAGGGATGAGCTTCCGCCGCGATTCATCATAGCGGGATGCATATTTGTCGAAAACTTTTTGGATCGTCATCGTGGTTTTATTATTTTTTCGCATAACTCCTACCAACTCCCAACATCAAGTAATTCACCTGATTCATAGTCAAGCAAAAGTGCGGATCGTAAGGCCCCGTTTTCCCCTTGGACATTGCAATTGATATAAATTGTGGCGCCATGTTTAATCACACCGTGATGGCTGTGAATATGGCCGAAAATATGATACCGGGGTTGGCGGGCAGCCACGGCGGCGGTGAGGTCAGAACACCCATGGGCCACCGGGCCGTCCTGATCAAGAATGCCGGCAGGAGGAGCGTGGGTTACGAGAATATCCACATCAGGCGGAATCATGGCCCATTTCTCCTGCAGCGCTTTTCCGCGCGGCAAGGCAAAAGCATCACAGGCACGATGGTTAAATGTCGGCTGCCAGGGGGCTCCGTAAATGGTTATACCAGCAATGACCACCGATTGATCCAGAAGATATATCGCTTCGGAGAGAAGAGATTGCGCTTTTTGCTGATCACGAGCCAAGCGATGATCGTGATTGCCACCAATGACGATTTTATGCCCATGGGGCAGCGAGCCCAGAAAAGCATTAAAGTCCGCAACATCTCGCGAGGTACGGCAATGGGTCATGTCTCCGGCAAAAATCAAAATATCTGCGTCGGGAATGTTAATTTTCCCATGCAAAGCATGGGTATCGCTGAACAATGCTATCTTCATAAGATTACAACCCGCAGAATTTCCATTTCCTCAACATCACCCCCGCCTCCTCCACGCTGTTGCCGGAATTTCTGCCGCCAGACCTCACCTGCTCATCGCCTGAGCAACTTAATAATTTCATCTCGATGGGAAAGGGCCAGCAAGAGGGCAAGATCCTCAACCTGCAATCGCTCGACAATCAGTTTAGCCCCCGCATAAGGGCTGTCGACAACAATGATGTTTTCCTTTGGCATTCCGCAGGCGTGCGCGGCATCAGCGATGAGCTTGGGGACTTCACCCGGTTGCCGCCCCCGCAGGTAGATCTCCAAATCAGCCGCCACCAGAATATCCGGCCCCATTGCCAGGGCGGACTGAGTAGACTCTCGGATGTCCTGATCACTGCGATCACCGGCCATGCTCAACATCAGAAACTTCCGCTGGGCTGGCATATTGGCAACCGTAGCCGCCATGGCATCCATCCCGTGGACGTTGTGGGCAAAATCCATTATCACCGTGCCCCCGTTGACCTCAAACTGGTTGCCGCGGCCAGGATTATCTTCAACACTGCTGGAGAATTGACGCAATGCCATGGCAATGGATTTGTTATCAATACCCAGGCTTTTAGCAATCCCGAGCGCCCCCAAGGCATTGTGGATATTATGGCGGGCAGCACCGTTTAAGGTCATGGGGATATCATTGACGGCGATGATTTCAACTTCTTCCTGATCGTCGGCATAAACCAGCCAGCCGTTATGGAGAAAGCAGACAGCTCCGCCCTGGTCCCGATGGGCCTCGATAACCGGATGGTCTTGATTAAGAGAAAACCAGCACTTGTTAACCGGCAATTCTGGAGCCAGGTTGACCAACTGCTCATCATCAGCATTTAAGACCAGGTTGCCGGAGCTGAGAGCTTTGGCAACCACCGCCTTGGCTTTGGCCAAAGCGGCAACGGTGTTGATCCCGTACTGACCTAAATGGTCGGCGGCAATATTGGTGATGAGGGCTGCATCAACGCGATCTACCGGCAAGCCCCGGCGTAAGATACCGCCACGGGCAACTTCGAGAATAGCAGCTTCCGTGTTTGGGTGGCGGAGCAGGATTCGCGCCCCTCCCGGCCCGGAATAATCGCCATAATCAATGACGTTGTCGCCCACCCGAATAAAATCCGTTGAGGTCACCCCACAGCACTTGCCAGCCTCTTTAACCATTTGGGAGAGGATTCGCACCGTGGTGGATTTGCCGTTGGTGCCGGTAACCAGCGCCATGGGCACCGATTTAAACTGTTGCCAAGGCAATTGCGCGGGGTCTGGCAGGGACGATATCGGCCAAACTTGTGAACCAACGCCATGACCAAGAGAAAAATTATCATCGTCACTGAGCCAGGGGACGTTCCTTTGTTCCGCCTCGTTAATCAGGTTCAATAAGGGAGGATTCACCTCTTCATCGACACACTTCCTGATCCGCGTAACCGCTGAGTCAAAATCCTCTACCCGCGAATTGCCGGTGAATTCAGCACAGGCAAACTCCCAGGCCGCCTCGTTAAGTTCACAGGCGGCATAAAGAGCGTCCATGGGCGCACTGATGGCAACAGTAATGCCGTCTTCAAAGATGCGCGAGACCGTCTCTTCACTTTCCCAACCCAGCTCAGTCAGCAAACGTTGGGCAAACAAACGCCACTGCGCCACCACCTCTTCTTTGCTGATCCCGGAGACAAAACCATCAATGATCGCACCGGGGTTATCCATGAGCAGGCTTTTGCCGGTGAGACGTCTGCTGTCATCTAATTTGAGCTTGATATCCATGGCGGTCATTCAGTCACTGCCTTCATTTAAATCAGCAACTACCCGCACCCCTCGTTCATCTTTGACGATTTTCATCCCCGCCTCCAAGACAAATGGATCGGGATGATTGGCGTCCAGCATTGAGACCACCGTTTGCACCGGTTTTTCCTTTTCGGTTGCTTGTACTGGGGCATCGCCACCAAAGGTGATTATTTGTTTCCAGCAACGGGTAATGGCGTCACCAAAAATCATCACCAGATCATCCTCAGCCGCCATGCCCAAGGCTTTATCGATGGCATCCACTTCACTGGGGATAATCAAAATATTATCCTCACTGATCTTTTCTTCTTTTAATGCCTCGGCAATGAGTTTGGGTACCTCATCATGACCACGGCCCCGGCGGTTATCATCGGCCTTGCAAATATAGATATCAAAATGACCGGCTGCGGCGCAGGCCAGATTCCGCAAATCTTCATCGCGGCGATCGCCGGGCCCGGCGATAACCACAATGCGTCGCCCCTTAATCTCCAATTTACTCGCCAATTCGCTCATATAACGAATACCGTCAGGGTTATGGGCGTAATCCAGAATAACCTTGAACGGATGTTCGTCATAAACATTCATCCGCCCCGGTGCCTGAAAAAAGGTGGTGCTAAAGGTTCGCAAACCATGCTGAATATCACCAATGGGCTTGTCCAAGCTATAGGCCAGGGCCGCAGCAAACATGGCATTCTGGACATTATGGGTCGCCTTGCCTTCCAGGGTCGCCGGGATCAAATGGGTCCAGAGGAGGGGCATATGGGCGCCATTATCAAAGATGGTAATCATCTCCCCGTTGATCCCATGTTCAAGGACCACGGCCCGGCCACCGGCGCGGATATGTTCCCGAACCAGACCGTGACCAGGGTTCATGGTGACGTAACAGATATACTTGGCGTTGGTGTGACCTGCCATTTTGAGGCATTGAGGATCGTCGGCATTCAGCACTGCCGTTCCTTGGGCAACTTCCACCACGATCCGTTTGATCTCGGCCAACTGCTCCAGGGTATTGATCCCTTTCATGCCCAGATGATCGGGTTGAATATTCAGACAGGCGGATACATCACTTTCACGATAGCCAAGCCCAGAACGTAAAATACCGCCTCGGGCCGTCTCCAGAACCGCGATGTCAACGGAGGGATCGCGCAAGACAATCTGTGAAGAGACCGGGCCGGTCATGTCGCCTTTCACGGAGAGATGACCATCAACATATACCCCTTCGGTGGAGGTCATTCCCACCACGTGGCCTGCGGTTTTAAGAATATGGGCCAACATCCGGGAGGTGGTGGTTTTGCCGTTGGTGCCAGTGATAGCCGCAATGGGGATGCGAGCGGGCGAGGCGGGCGGGAACAACATGTCCATGACCTTCCCGGCAACATCCCGAGGCTTGCCTTCACTGGGGGAAACATGCATTCTAAAGCCAGGGGCGGCATTAATCTCCACAATGCCACCCCCGATGTCTTTGTAGGATTTGGTGATGTCCGCAGTCAAAAAATCAACGCCACCAACATCCAGGCCAACCGCGTTTACCGCCCGTTCTGCCATGGCCTTATTATCGGGGTGCAAGACATCGGTCATATCGATGGCCGTGCCACCGGTGGACAGATTAGCAGTGGAGCGCAGGTAGAATATCTCTCCTGCCGGCAGGATCGTCTCCTCGCTAAACCCTGCCTCTTCCAGCAACCGTATGGCCTGGGTATCCAGTTCCAGTTGGGTCAGCACCTTTTCATGGCCGACCCCTCGGCGAGGATCCGAATTAACAATATTGATCAACTGGGCGATGGTACTCTTACCATCACCAACAACATGGCCCGGCACCCGCTTGGCCACTGCCACCAGTTCACCATTCACCACCAGCATCCGGTGATCCAAACCGGTGAGAAATGATTCCACCAAGATTGCCCGACTGGTACTGTGCTTTTTGGCGTAGGCGAAAGCTGCGGCAATCTGCTCTTTGTCGGTAAGGTTGATGGAAACGCCCCGGCCATGGTTGGCATTCAAGGGCTTGATCACCACCGGATAGCCAATGCGTTCGGCAGCCTTGATCGCCTGCTGCTCAGAATAGACCATGCGTTGCTGCGGCACCGGCAAACCCAGGTCGTTGAGGAGATGATGGGTATCTTCCTTGTCGCAGGAAATCTCCACGGCAATATGGTTGGTCTGGCTGGTAATGGTCGCCTGAATACGTTGCTGATATTTGCCATGACCAAACTGCACCAGGCTGTACTGGTTTAAGCGCAACCAGGGGATGTTACGTTCTTCAGCCGCATTGACCAGTGATTGGGTACTGGGGCCAAACTCCTTGCGTTGGGCAAAATGGATAAAATTGGACAATTCATCATCGAAGTTGAAATCATCCTCCAGCTTAGAATCCAGCTGCGCCTGAATGGTTTCCGGCATCAAGGAGATAAGGATCTTTCTCGCCAATTTCGAAGCTTCCAAGCCAACATCACGCTGCTTATATTGAAAGATCAGGTTATAGCAACCCTCTTCGCCAGTGCCCCGGGTTTTGCCAAAGGTTACTTCCGTGCCAGCCATGCATTGTAGCTCAAGGATGACATGTTCCCAGATATGGGCCACCCAGGTGCCCTCATTTTCACTTAAGCGCCGAATAAAACCACCGGCGACGCCGTGAGAACAACCGTGTTGCTGCAAGCCCGGCAAAGCGGCAATCAACCCTTCAATAAAAGCAGCGCCGAGCTTCACCGACGGATACTGCTCCAATATCCCTAAGCTAACAACGTGACGAATAACGGGAAAATGGGCATAAACATTTGGCCCGACGTAGACATTGGAAGAGGTAATTTTCATTGAGCCTGCCCTGTATTCTTTGTTGACTTGGAGGATTGCAACCTTATCAGTGGTGAGACGAAATTATCGGTGATCCGTGGCGATGGTTTGACCAGCAATGATATCAATCAGGATGGCGATGCCTGCCGGGAGCTAAGATCATATTTGGCGCCACTGCTGAGCAAATGCAGTTTCAAACCGATCAGGGTGATGGACTCTCCTTCCTGGGCTTCAGCCATGGAACTGTATTCCAGATCCGACGGATCAATCACGGTAATGGTGCCGCTACCTACGACTTCCAGCACCCCATCGGGGCCGATGAACGCGGCGGTGTCCTCGCAAATGCCAATGCCCACCGCAAAGGGGTTGTAGGAAACAGCCGACAACAAACGTCCCAGGCGATTTCGCTGACTGAAATGTTGATCAAGGATCAGTTTGTTGATGAGACCCATCCCTGGTGCCAAGGTCACGCCCTGCTCACTGGGCAAGGCACCGGTGGGGCCACCGGCGATCATATGTTCCGGCATGATTGCGGCCCCTGCCGAAGTGCCGGCAACATGGACACCGGCAGCATTTGCTCTCCGAATGGCCTGGGCTGCGGGAGTGCCGCCCAAGATGGTGGAGAGCCGCAGCTGATTGCCACCGGTCATAAAAATACCGGTAGCCTTTTCTATCTCTTCCAGATATTCACTGTTCCGGGCATCGTCCCTGCTGTTTATCAGTACTGAAACCGTCACTTTCGCGCCCAGTTCACTGAAAACCACTTCATAATTAGGGCCGGTTTTCGCCAAGGTAGACGCGGTGGGAATGATGACGATATGGGCATCTTTGCCACCACACATGTCAACAAATCGTTGCAGAATAACCGGATCTTCAAGACGCTCTTCGCCGCCGCCAATGGGAATAACAAATCCGCGTTGTTCCCCTTCAGCAATTTTTGCTGGACACATAACCACCTCTATTCAAAAGTTCCGTAAATTACTGACTTGCCATCACGTTTATGCCATTTCCCTTTGGCCATTACGTCTGTAATCTCATATTTTTCATTAAGTACCAGCAGGTCGGCATCGTGACCCATGCTGATTTTTCCTTTACTTTGCAACCGCAACAACTCCGCAACATTACTGGTAAAAAGCGGCAGCACCGTTTCCAGCGGCAAACCAGCTCCAAGGGCCCCTTGCAGGGTTGCCAACATGGGCCGCGAACTTGCAAAATCCATCCGCAGAAGTGTTCCCTGCCGATCAAAACTGGGCAGGCAGCCACCACTGTCGGTGCTCATGGTTATCCGTTCCAACGGGAGGTTGCGCTCCACCGCGATCTGGATCGCTTCCAGTGCGTCCAAGCCCGGTTCCACTGACCCTTCGGGAAAGGCGGTGATATCAATATACCCGCCCCGGCTTAACAGCTTACAAGCCTCAGCAAACAGGTCTCTATTCCGATTGACATGGGCGGGGTGGAACACCCGAGCAGGAATCTCGGTTTCGGCGATGGCTCGGTCAATAAACTCCAAACCACGTTCGCCATCACCAAGATGGAAGTGCATAACCCCGGCTTTACCGGTCATCAAACCTGCCACGTGGGCTTCCGCGACCAAGCCAATGACATCCTGGTAGGTCGGCTGACTTGAACGATGATCACTGATGGCAAACTCACCAATGCCGATAACCGGTTCCAGATAAACAATGTCTGATTTGGCGCTGCCGGTGAGGGTTGTTAAGGGCAGATGGTAACCACCGGTCCAGCAATATGCCGAAAGACCTTCTTCCCTGAGGCCATAGACCCTGGCCAAGAGATTGCCGGTACTGCGGGTGGTGTCATCGGTACCCAGCAAACCGACCACGGTTGTTACCCCAACGTCGGTGAATTGTGAGAGCGCTACCGATGGCACCTGCGTGGAAAACCCCGCCTCGCCGCCACCGCCGGTAATATGGGTGTGGCTATCAATGAAGCCGGGCAGCAAAGAGGCCCCACCAAAATCCACCACCTCGACATCCCAACTTTGGGGGGGCAAATTTTTAGCCTTATCGTGGCCATCAATGATGGCGGCAATTTTCCCACCTGCCACCAGTACATCTTTGATGCCAAGGGGCTGCGGGCTAAAAATGTTTACGTTTTTCAGTAAGGTGATCATGATCTAAATTACTCGCTGATCCTGCTTTGGGGAAAGATGCTCAAGACGATTACCATTCGGCCCTAACTCTTACCTTGCTTCTCTTAGGACAACTATCTAGTGTCTGTCCATAAATGAGGATTTTTGTCGTAGATTAAGGACTGCGAAAAAAATAAGCACAGGCATATACATGATATTCCGAGCATTATTTTTTGAGCATGACGCAGAGATACGGCAAAAAGACCATTTATGGACAGACACTATCTAAAAAGGCACTACAAAACCACAAATAATCAGGTTAATTACGTGAAGGCCATGGCAATAGAAAATAACGAAACTATGAATATATAATGACCGGGGCAACTATTACCATTTCCCACCACCGGTGCAACAAAAAACAGAGTAAAGAAGATGAGGGAAAGAAAAAAAGAGACCTGGGGGGGAGAAGAAAGATAACTTTGGAACAAATCAGATAATCACATAAATCATTCACCATCCGCCAACATCAGCTTGTCGGTTTTATTGATCCTTGGGGTGGGTGCAATATCACCCGGATGATCTCGCCAGGCTGCCAAAGTCTCATCCGCGGCCCCCAGGTGCCTGTTCCCCGGCTGACAATAACGGTGGTTCCACCAACCTGGTAATGACCAGCAAGAAGTGGATACCATTGCTGAACCAGATAGTTGAAGGGCCATATCTGGCCACCGTGGGTGTGACCACTAAGCATCAACCCCACTTTGCTTGCGGCGGCCTTCTCGGCCTGCCATGGGGTGTGGGAAAGAAGGATGGTGGCGCCGGGAGGACGTCCGGTGAGCGCTGCAGCGATAAGATCATCGCCCTCTTCCCGCCCATTGCGACGCTTGGCGGTGAGATCATCCACCCCTGCGAGGACGAAACCGGGCCTCACTTCGGCCCACTCATTACGCAGTAAGGTAAATCCTGCCTTACCGAACAAACTCATTTTTCCGCCGTGATAAAATTCATGATTGCCGGGTACGACCCAGACTCCTAAAGGAGCGGTAAGTTGTCGCAATGTTGTCAACAAATGCTCTTCAGACGGACCATGCCCTTCGAAGATATCCCCCAGTAAAACCACCAGGTCGGGACGCTGCGCCTGGACCTGAAGGATCCGCGCCGCCAGCCACCGTTCGTTTAAGGTTGATCCCAGGTGGAGGTCAGAGAGGGCGACGACTACGGTACCATCCATCTCTGCCGGTAAGCTGGAGAGGGTTACATTGTATTCTGTAATCACCGGCGGTCGCAAACCCTGGTAGAGCGCAACCAACGACAACATCATGCCGACAAGCAAGGCCCACCCCCGCAGCACAAGCGAGATCCGGGGGAGCAAAAAACCGCCAAGGGTGACGAGATCAACGGCCATAAGCGAAATGGAGCTCAAAAAGACCACCGCCATCAAGTCCATGCCGAACAATTCAAGGGGGCCAGCCCCCCATGCTCCTCCGTGGCCGCTGACCCAAGCAAAGAAAAAGATGCCCCAGAGAATCGCCCCTGCCCAGATCAGAATCCAGCGGGGGAGGTGGCGGCTAATAAACGGCACGGACCCAGCCCGGCTAAAAACATAGATATGCATCACGGTGAAAACTGCAATCAAGATGGCTCCAAACATGGACTGTATCCTTCAGCGTAAAGCTTTAATCTTCCGGCCTTAATCTGGATTCTCTTTTGTACCGTATATGTTGAGATGTTGCTCAATAGCACCCCCAGGGGTGTTCTTGCTAAAGAGCGAAGGATGCAGGAACCGGTAATACTATTTTTGAATTTAAGTTTGTTAAAACTCAGCACAATTTTACGACATTTCATCCTTAACGCGACAAGAGCAGAAGAAGAAACCAAGCCGACACCAACAGAACAATCCCTCTGGTGATATTTTCAATATTCAGCCTGAAAATTGTCTAAAAATCTATCTTGAAGCTGTAAACATCGTCCTCCAAGGCACTTTTGACACTGAAGCCGCAGTGGTTGAAAATGTATTGCATGCGCCGGTTATCTCGTAATACTTCGGCGGTAAAGCCAGCAATACCACTTCTTTTGGCCAAGGCAACCAAGTGTTTAAATAAGAAGGTACCCATTCCGTGGTTCTGCCAATCGTCGCGGATCACAAAGGCCACTTCGGCCCGGTTCGATTTGTGATCAAGATAATAGCGGCCTACGGCAACAATATCTTCACCGTGCGCCTCGGGAACGGTGCCGACAATGGCCACGTCTTGCCGGTGATCGATATAGACAAAATTCTGCACCTGCTGATGACTGAATTGGGTCTTATGGGTCATAAACCGGTAATAGATAGTTTCTTGGGAAAGGGTATAGTGCAGGTCGCGCATGCGAGGTTCATCGGTGGGATGAACGGGTCTGAAACGTACCTGGATCCCGTCATCAAGAAGCATGGTTGTCTCCATCTCCTTGGAGGCGACCACGAATCGACCTTCGACTTCAGTCATTTCCTGGCGCAAATAATGAGCCTTTATCGCTTCTTTCAACAGCTGTTCCCGATATTGGGGATGGGCAATGCTGATCAGCGCCAACGCCCTTTCATGGACACTTTTGCCATGGAGATAGGCCACTCCATATTCGGTCACCACATAGTGCACTTCACCTCTGGTGGTAACTACTCCCGCCCCAGGGGTGAGATGGGTGACAATCCGTGAGCGAGTCCCCTCTCGGGCGGTGGCTTGCAGAGCGATAATGGCCTTGCCGTCCTTACTTAGGGCGGCGCCACGATTAAAGTCCACCTGCCCACCTATACCTGAGTAAAATCTTTCGCCAAGGGAATCGGCACAGACCTGGCCGGTGAGGTCAATTTCCAAAGCCGTATTGATGGCGACCATTTTATGTTGCTTACTGATCACATGGGTGTCGTTGACATATTCCGTGGGACGAAAACAAACGATTGGATTGTTATCAATAAATTCATATAATTTTTTGCTGCCCATGCTGAAGCTGGCGACAACTTTACCCCGGTCGGTAGATTTTCTGGAGCCATTGACGGCGCCACATTCCACAAGCTCCATGATTGAATCGGTCAGCAGTTCCGTATGAATCCCTAGATTTTTTTTATCCTTAAGAAAATGCGCCACGGCATGGGGAATTCTGCCGATGCCGAATTCAACCGTTGCATCATCTTCAACCAAGCCGGTGATATATTCGCCGATCTTCAATGTTTCTTCGTTGGGAGCAGACTGCTCCCGCTCCAAGATAGGCATATCAACCGGCACCAAGATATCGAGATCATAGATGTCAAGCGAACTATCACCCATTGTTCTCGGCATCTGCGGATTTACTTGGGCGATCACCAGCGAGCCGTTTTCTGCCGCACTTTTGACGATATCAACTGAAACTCCGAGACTGACCTGGCCGTGCTTATCCGGCGGCGTGACATGAATTAAAACCACATCAAGAGGCAGTTGCCCGGAATGGAATAACCGCGGGATATCAGAAAGCAGGAGCGGGGTATAATCTCCTAATCCCTCTTGGATATGGCCGCGGATGGCGGTGCCGATGAAAAAGCTGTTCACCGTAAAACTGTCGGCCAGCTTCCGGTTGGCGTAAGGCGCTTCCCCTTTGGTCAAAAGCTGAATGATTTCCACGTCAGCCAGCTCATTGGCCCTGGCGGTAAGTGCATTGACCAGCTCAGTTGGTTGCCCGCAGCCGGTGCCGATAAAAACACGCTGCCCTGGTTTTATTTTTTTTACCGCATTGAGCGGGGTTGAGATCATGTCTCGATATTTATCCTGCCAATCTTCCTGGCCACCTTGAATCTCTCTTTGCTTGCTCATGATTGCCCCCCTCCTTCAATAGGTTGCAAGGTCAGGCGCACATCGGCAACCCAAGGATCGTTACCGACCTCGCCGACAATAAGAGGGTTTATGTCTAGCTCGGCAATTTGCGGAAAATCGGTGGTCAATTGACTGATGCGTTGCAAGCCATTGGCGATGGCGGTTAAATCAACCCCTTTATGGCCGCGGCGACCTTCGAGAATTTCGTAGGATCTGGTTGATTTAAGCATCTGCACCGCTTCATTTTCAGTGATCGGGGCTAAATAGAACGTGACGTCCTTCATGACTTCTACAAAAATTCCACCCAGGCCAAACATCAGCATGGGGCCAAATTGAGCATCGCGACTCATGCCGATAATAACTTCAAGGCCGGGATTGAGCATTTTTTCAACATACACCCCTTCAATCCAGGCATCAGGGGCGCGTTGGCCAATCCGGATCATCATCAAATCAAAATAATCAGCAACGGCACCGGGACTGGAGATATTTAAGCGCACCCCCCCCAGGTCGGATTTATGAACAATATCGGAGGAAACAATCTTCAAGGCCACCGGATAACCGATGCAATTGGCGATTTCGATGGCTTCATCGGCGGAGGTTGCCAAATGGCCGTCAGGGATCTGGAAACCATAGGCCTGCAAGATATTTTTGCCTTTAACCTCACCGATGTGCAAACGGCCAGTGCGCAAACGTCGGGAAATTATCCTTTCCACCCGGCGTCTATTGACTCGGAAACGGGTAACAATCCGGGGCGGCCGGTTATGCCAGGAGGCATACTCATACATCGCCTTCAAGGCGTTCACCGCCCGTTCTGGGGATTCATAATCAGGCAAACCTGCCGCCGCTAACTCTTCTCGACCAGGCATCACCGCCTGCCCGCCCATGAACGAAACCAATACCGGTTTGCCGCCCGTCAAGTTGTTGGCGATGGCGCGCGCGGTTTCTGCGGCCCTGGTCATTGCCTGGGGGGTAAGAATGATGATGATGGCGTCAACATCCGGGTCATCTTGGGCGGCCATCAGGGCTGCGACATAGCGATCCGGGTCGGCATCGCCCAGAACATCAACTGGATTGCCATAACTTGCGGCCCCAGGTAATTTTTCCCGCAGGGCGCTATTGGTGTTGCGATCAAGTTCCGCCACCTGCATCCCAGCTTTTTCCACCGCGTCGGCCGCCATGGTACCAGGACCACCGGCATTGGTGATGATCAGCACCCGGTTGCCTTTTGGTAACGGCTGCATGGCAAAGGCGGTTGCATAATCAAAAAGGGCTTCAAAGGTATCGGCTCTCACGACACCAGACCGTTTAAAAGCAGCGCCATAAGCAGTTTCTGATCCCACCAAAACGCCGGTGTGGGAAGAGGCCGCTTTCATCCCCGCCTTAGTGGTCCCGGATTTCAAGATAATCACCGGCTTCTTGGCGGAAGCTTCTTCGGCGGTCTTAATGAATTCATCTCCGGAACTGATGTCTTCCAGATAACCGACGATGACTTTGGTTTGTTCGTCATGGGCCAAAATGCGCAAAAAATCCACTTCTGATAGATCTGCCTTATTGCCGATACTCACCATTTTTGCCAAACCAAGATGACGGCTTTCAGCAAGATCCAGGATCGCGGTTGCCAATGCCCCAGATTGTGAAACAACGGAAATGCCACCCTTGATCGGCATCTTGCCGACAAAGGAAGCGTTGAGATTGTTTTCGGTATTGATAAAACCCAAACAGTTGGGGCCAAGCAGGCGTACTCTTTTTGCTTTGCACAAATTGACAAGTTGTTTTTCGAGATCTGCCCCTTCCTGGTTCATTTCCTTAAAGCCGGCGGTAATCACCACCAGACTTTCAGCGCCGGCCTTGATCGATTCTTCGGCTGCGGCCAGGACCACCGGTCGAGGCACCACTATGATGCAAAGATCAATCTTGCCATCATAGTCCCGCGGGCTCTTCAGACAGGGCAGGCCAAGTACGGATGCAGCAGCAGGGTTAATGGGTAAAATAGTTCCCAAAAAGCCGCCTGCCACTAAATTACGGACAATATCATGCCCAACCTTGCCGGGAGTACGGGAGGCGCCGACGACAGCGACCGTCTTTGCAAAGAAGAGTGTTTCAAGCATAATTTTGCCCCTAGGTTAGGTTATGATGGTCTCATAATTCGAGTCGGGATGACTAAATATTGTTCTTCACCCAGGAAGAACAGGGTCGCATCCGCTTCAGGTGCGCCACCGGGTCGGTCTTGAGCTCCTTCGCTAACTGGTATCAGTCCATAAATGAGGATTTTTGTCGGAGATCGTTGCGGCGGCAAATGCATGCCAAACATTGCGATGCCTCATTGTTTTTTTTCGATCATCGCGCGGCAATATTCTTCCACTGAAGAGGCCAGACTCGGCAGGTGGTACCCCCCTTCTAAAACCGATAAAAGCCTGCCCTTGCAGAGGTTATCGGCCAGAGTTGCTATCCTGCACCCCAGATAGCCGTAGAGACCTGTGGAGAAATGCAGGCCAGACATGTCATCCAGGAGATGTCCGTCAAAACCTGCAGCAATAACCAATGCATCCGGCTTAAATTTCTCTAAGGCTGGTTCAACTTGTTCGGCAAAGGCTTTTTTTACTTCCTCATCACCAGCACCAGAGAGAAGAGGGATATTTAATATTGTTCCCTTGCCGGGGCCAGATCCGGTTTCCTCGGCATAGCCGGTTCCTGGGAAACTATAGAAAGGATGTTCGTGGAGACTAACGTAGAAAATGTCTGGATCTTCAACAAAGGCGCTTTGAATACCATTCCCATGATGGGCGTCAAAATCAATTATCGCAATGCGACGACGGGAATATTCCTCCTGCCAATAACGAGCCGCAATGGCGACATTGTTTAAAAAGCAAAAGCCCAGGGCCGCAGCCTTTTCCGCATGATGACCAGGAGGACGCACACTACAGAAGATCCTGCCGCCTGGCTCTTTCTCAAGCAGATCAATACCAGTGAGTCCGGCCCCTGCAGCCAAATTCGCTATTTCGTAGGTCTCATACCCTAATTGGTTATCCGGGTGCCCGAGATAACTCCGACCGGAGAGTGCCACTTCCTCAAAACGGCAAAGATACTCCTGGGAATGGATAGTCAGCAGCCTTTTTTCTTCCACCGGAGTTGGTTCTACTGTGACCATTGGGCCGGTTGCGTTCAAGCCGGACAGGATATCTTGAATAACCTGTAACCGCTCGGGGATATCGTAGTGTGCAGCTCCCCCAGTGTCGTGGAGCAGATACCGGGGGTGGATGATGTGGAAAAATCTTGTTGCCCCAGCCATGGGATCTTCCTTGAGAAGGAGGTAGTGAACACAGAACAGTTAGTCACGTATTTGGTGATCTTCTAAGCCTTACGATTACAAAATAGTTTACTGAAAGTTTTACAAGCGTGCCGAGAAATAAACTTCTCCTCCTTAATCAGAGGAAGTTAAAATAGAATGCAGACGGGGATAAACTCTTAGAAGAAACTGATCTCTTTATTGCTGCCGAAATGGCTGCGGAGGACAGCGGTGATTGCGCTTTTTTCTTGCTGGTTTTCAGGCAACCGCACGCTGTAGACCTCAGCGATCACCTTTTGCTCGACAAGTTGCCGCTCCTTGCGGTTATCGCTGACCGCAAACCAACCGCACAGATTTGAACTGGACCAGGGAATCACCTCTTTGAGATAGGCGCCCCAAATTGTTGGCTGCGGCCCGCAGCCGCAACTATGCGTCTGAAAAACGAACTGCTGGCCGTCATCTTCCAGCACGCCGGTGGTGACCATAATCAAGCTCTGGTAATTCAGGTTTATCGGCACGATCTCGCAACACTCACCACTGCTGAGCATCTTGACTTGCTGCTGATAGATGCGGTGCTGGACATAACTGTCAATCATGCCCCATCACCCAGCTAAATGCCGCCCCACCATGACCAGGGCATCTACGGGGCAAACATTCCGGCACAGGCCGCAGCCGAAACATTTCTCGGCATCGATCATGGCCTTATACTCCCCCGCCTCCTGATAACCGCTGATCGCCCCAAAATGACAAGCCTCCTCACAACTGCCGCAGCCGGTGCAGTTTAACCCATCAACCTGCGCCACCTGCTCGCCTCGGAACATGGTCTCAACATCAATGGACAGGGTGCGCAGCCCCAGGCAATCCTGGGGAGTGCAGTTGCAAATAGCGCCAATGAAGGGGGTGACCATGGTCCAGATGGTATGCACCGCGTTATGCTCCTGCTCTAGAACCTCCATCTGCTCTATGGCCTCCTGGGCAGTGACGCACTCCAACCCCTCATCGTGAGCGAGACCGAAGTAACCCATATCCAGATTATCGTACCAGGTCTCGGGGGTATAGCTGACGCTGTAACAACAGCGGTTTTCCTTCTTGGTGGCAGCCCAGCGGCAAGCACAGGGCACCCTAACAATGGTGGCCGCCTTACCGACGATCTCGCGGATATCCTCCATGGTCACCACTTGCCCGAAATGCTCTTCCTTGGCCTGATCCACCATCTGCTTGACGATGCGGGGAGGCAACTGCTTTTTCTTCTGGTAGATGGTCTCCAAACGACCGATGGTGACCAGCCCGGACTCAATGGTCTCGGTGAAGAAGCGACCGATATACTTGCGGCGCTCAAGATCCGCCATCAAATCCTTGCCGTAGTTGGCCGCATTCTTGAACCAGACCTTGCCATCCCCGTGCTGGGTGCAGAACTCACACATAATGATCTCTCCTTACTCCGCCAACCGCCAGACAAAGATATTTTTAACGATTTCCTCATCCAATGCCAGTTCAGTCTGCTCGTACTTGATACAGAAAACCGGGCTGGTGCGATGCATGGTCACCACCACGCCGGGATTGAGACCAAAAGAGATAAGCTGATGGAGATTGGAATGGCTACCCGGCTTGATATAGGTAACCTTGCCCCTTTCACCGGCCTTGAGTTGGGCCAGGCTGACCACCGCCTGATCCACCACCTCCAGACAGCGTTCACAGCAGCTTCCCTTGGGAATGGGTTTACCGTCCGGGCAGATTTCGGGGTGGCCCAGAAGGGTGCAGATGGCCGCCTCCACCTCGGGCAGGAGATAATGCTCCACCTGACAGGCGATCTTCTCCATCTCGTTGCTCTTCAATTTAAGGATGCTGGTCATCAAGACCTCGGCCAAGCGGTGACGACGGATAATCGCCTCACCCTGTTGCTTACCAACGCTGGAGAAGAGGATCTTGTCGTCACGACGAACGATCATTCCCTCCTTTTCCAGATAGTCCAAATCAGCCTCGTTGAAGTCGATGGCGCAGTTTTTTTGGATCGCATCCAGAGTGTACCTGTTCTGCTCTTCAGCGGTCCAGACCGCCTCCAGGATTTCTTCGTATTTTTCATTCATAATTGCACCACTCAGGTGAAAGTAACGCCCAACGTCTGGCAGACGTAATTGACCAGACTGCCGATAAGGATGGCATAGGAAAAGACCGTGACCAGAATCAGGGAGGCCACCCGCCCGCCCCGCTCTTTATAGAGAACCATCACGGCATTGAGGCAGGGAACCAGGAAAACCATCACCAGCATGTTCACCACCAGTTGCAGGTTGGTATAGGCGTGGGCCAAATGCTCAAGTTCAGCGCCACCGCTTTCCCGCCGGATCATGGCCTTGATGAAAACCTGGACGCTGTTTGGCGGCAACCCCAGCACATCATGGATCAAAGGCCCCAGCGCCTTTTCCAGCAGATCAAGGCCACCGAAACGCTGGAAGATGAAAACCACCAGCGAGGCAAAGACAAAGACCGGCACCGCCTCTTTCATAAAGAAAAAGGTCTTGCGGGAGGCCATCCGTAGCACCGGCCACGGTTTAGGCACTCGCATGGCCGGGATCTGCATAATCAGAGGACTGCGACCACCGGGCAAAATCTTGTCGGCCAGGAAACCCGCGATGAGCATCTGCAAGGCGATCACGCCAAAAACAGTGATGGAGGCCGAGATGGGCATCTTATCCAAAACAATGAGCATCACTGCCACCAGTGGTGCGCAGGGCATGCACAAGAAAAGAAGAAAGGAGGCGATGTTCTTCTCTTTTTCGGTGTTAAGCACCCGAGTGGTGAGGATGGCCATGGTCACGCAGGAAAAGCCCATCACCAGCGGGATCACCCCCTTGCCATTGAGTCCGATCCGCTGAAAAACCCGGTCAAGAAGGATGGAAACCCGGGGCAGATAGCCGGAATCCTCCAAAATCCCGAAAGCAATGTAGAAACAGAAGATCACCGGCAGAACCAGCCCCAGAGCGAGGAAAACACCGCTGGGGAGGATACCGAAATCCGGATCCATGATCATATCCCGAATAAAAGAGCTGGGGATCGCCGCCACCAATTTTGCGCACCACGGGATCAGGATGCCCTGAAAGATGGTACCGTTAATGGCATCCACCAGATAGGTGGCCCCGAAGGTGCCGACAAAGAGATAGAGGACGGCAAGAATGGCAAAAGCAATGGGGATGCCGGTGGAAAGCTTGGTACACCAGTCGCCGAAGGTTAGAATGAAGGGATGGCGGGAGGGAGGCTCCACCATTTGCACCGCCTCGGCAATGCGGGTCGCCTCCCGGTGGTACTGATTGACCAGACCGACCTCAAAAGCCGCAGCCTCATCGGCTCGATATTCGGCAGCAAGCCCTTTTAACTGCTGCAACATCCCGGTGCCGAAATATGCCTGTAGATAGGCCTCAATACCATGATCACCGCAGAGCAACAACAAACCAATGGCCCTGGCCGAAATGACGGCTGGCTGCAAAAGCTTTTCCGTTTCCAGTAGAAACCGCTCCACCGGCACCGAGTATTCAATAAGTTGGGGCGGCGCCTGCATGGTGGCCAGTCGGCCATGCAACTCGGCAACGCCAAGCCCCTCGCGGGCAATGGTCATCCCGACCTCCATGCCCATCTCCAGCGAAAGTTGCTGGTAATCAATCTCGATCCCGCGCGAGGCCGCTTCATCGATCATGTTGACCACAAAGAACATCGGTAGGCCATACTCGGCATACTGAAGGGCAATGGCGATGGAGTGTTTGAGGTTCTTGGCGTCGGCGACCATGACAATCCCCAACCGATCCTGCTGGAGACGGGGAGCCAGAAGGATGTCGCGGGAGACGCGCTCATCTTCGTTACCGGAAAAAATCGAGTGGATGCCAGGGGTGTCGTAGATCTCCGCTTTCCCACCCTTGATCTTGCCCTTACGAATCGCCACCGTATTGCCGGGCACATTCACCCTTTCCGCATCAGCGCCGCGCAACCGCGCAAAGAGGGTGGTCTTGCCGACATTCATATTGCCGACAATAACGTAATTCCCCTTGGCCTCGCTATCAAAGAGATCGGGGATTCCGGCCTGGCAGCCGGTACAGGTATCACATTTACTCATGAATAAGTAACCTTTAAAACCAAAGGGAAAAGCGCTTATGCGGCGATACGATAGCCCGCATTAGCGGAAGATGTCAACTTATCAAACAATACGCCAGAGAGAAATTTTCACGGCCGACTCCAAACATCCTTTACCTTGATTTATCTCCTTCAATATCGGATGATATTCGTATCTTGCGAGCAGCAGCCTTCACGCAACATGTCCCATCCCCAAGGCTTTTAACATGGACCATGAACAGCAACCGTTTAGATTAATAATCACCATCTTTCTGCTCCTGCTTTTGTCATCCCTGTTGGGCGGCGAAACAGCATTTTCCACTTCCCAAACGATAACCATCGGCGTTCTGGCCAAACGCGGCCCGGCAATAGCCCGGCAAAAATGGTCGGCCACCGCGCATTACCTCACCACCCAAATCCCTGCATACACCTTCACCATCGTCCCCCTGGATTTTAAGGAGCTTTACGAGGCCGTGCGCCAGGAACAACTTGATTTTTTCATCACCAACCCCAGTTTTTATGTTGAGCTGGAAGCCAAGTTCAAGGTGAGTCGTATCGCCACCCTGGAAAACCGGATTGGTAATACAGGCAGCAGCCTCTTCGGCGGTGTCATCCTCACCTCCATCGCCAGAAAAGATCTCAAAACCATTGCCGACCTGAAGGGGCAATCATTCATGGCCGTTAACCCAAGATCTTTAGGGGGCTGGCAGATGGCCTGGCGGGAGCTTAAAAAAGCGGGAATTGACCCCGAAAATGATTTCGACAAACTCCTCTTCGGCGAAACCCACGATGACGTGGTCCACGCTGTTTTATCTGAAAAAATCGCGGCCGGCACTGTCCGCACCGATACCCTGGAACGAATGCTTGCGAATGGCTCCATCGCCGCCAACGATTTCCGAATCATCAACCCCCAACCCCAAGACCATAACTTCCCCTACTATCGCAGCACGCCGCTCTACCCGGAATGGCCGTTCGCCAAACCGCAGCACACCCCCAAGGAACTGACCAAACTGGTCACCCAGGCTCTCCTGCGAATGGAGCCCACCAGCAAAGCCGCCATTAACGCCAAAATCACCGGTTGGGATGTGCCCCTTGACTACCTTGCCATCCATGATCTGATGCGGGAATTACACCTCGGCCCCTACCTTACTATGGGCAAGGCAACACTGGCCGATCTCGTCGAACATCGTTGGCGTGAAGGAATAGTGATCATATTCCTTTTCGCCCTCCTCTTCGCAGCCCTCTTCTGTGCCATCATCTTCAACCGCAGGATCAAAAAAGTCCAAACCGCTTTGCAATCAGAACTCGGCAAACGCCAGACCGCAGAGAAGGAACTGATGAAACACCGCCAACACCTGGAATCCTTGGTGCAAAAAAGAACCGAGGAATTACAACACACCAATCTTTTATCCAGAAAAGCCCATGGACGGCTGCAAGAAGCACAGAGGATCGCCCACCTGGGCTGCTGGGAATGGCAGATCCTTGACAATTCCCTCTGGTGGTCTTCTGAGATTTACCGCATCTTTGGTCTCACCCCTGCCCAGTTCAATGCCTCACTTGAGGGGTTTCTCGACTCCGTCCATCCCGCGGATCGGGAACTGGTGCAACGGGCGGTGGAAGAAACGTTATCACACGGACGCAATTACGATATCGAACACCGCATTGTCCGCCCCAATGGCGAGGAGCGCATCGTTCAGGAACGGGGCCAAGTTGAGTACGACCACACCGGCGAACCAATCCGCATGATCGGCACGGTTCAGGACATAACCCGCCGCAAGCAATCAGATGACGAAAAGAAGGAGCTGGAAAATCAGCTCCAGCACCTGCACAAGGTTGAAGCCATCGGCACTCTGGCCGGGGGCATCGCCCACGACTTCAACAACCTCCTTACCCCCATTCTCGGCTATGCCGAACTTGTGGAAGAATCCGTGGCCGACAATGATGACGCCAGCCGCCAGATCGCCGAAGTGATCAAGGCGGGATACAGAGCCACTGATCTTGTCCGCCAAATCCTCACCTTCAGTCGCAAGGGCAGCGGCACCGAGGATTTTTTCACCCCTGGGATCATGGTCAAGGAATCGCTGAAACTGCTCCGCGCCTCCCTGCCCAGCACCATCGAAATCCATGAGGAGATCAGCAACAACTGCGGAATGATCCATGCCGACCCAACCAAGTTCCAGCAGATCATCATCAACATCTGTACCAATGGTGTGCACGCCATGGAAAACGAAAAAGGCATTTTGACCGTTAAGCTTGCCAACAAAGAGTTAACCGCTAAGGATCTGTTGCCCTACCGCGACCTGAGGCCCGGCCAGTTCATAGAAATCATCATCAGCGATACCGGCTGCGGCATGGACGAAACAACCCGCCTACATATCTTTGAACCCTATTTCACCACCAAGGAACAAGGGCGAGGCACCGGCCTGGGGCTGGCAATCGTCCACGGGATTATTTGCGAAATGCACGGAATGGTGCAGGTGAAAAGCGAAATCGGCCAGGGAACCACCTTCGCCATTTATATCCCCAGCGCAGAGAAGCTTCAGTTAAAAAAGAAAATCCCGGCCATGGCGACAAAATTACCCACCGGAACTGAACACATCCTCTGTATTGACGATGAAGAGCCTGTTTTGCGCGCGGAAAAACTCATTTTGGAAGGACTTGGCTACCGGGTTACGGCAGAGAAAGACAGCCAGGCCGCACTTACGGAATTTAAAAATAACCCCACCGACTTTGATCTTATCTTCACCGACCAAACCATGCCGAACTTGACCGGCACCGAGCTGGCGAGCCAAATCCTTGCCATCCGCCCAGAGATACCGATCATCCTCTGCACCGGCTACAGCACGTTGGTTAGCGAGGAATCAGCTCAAGCCATGGGCATCAAATCGTTTTTGATGAAACCGGTCTCACGGCAACAGATGGCAGAAACTGTCAGAGAAGTGCTGAAGAAGGGGGCCTTGAAAAATTAGACTTTTAGTTCGAGAGCAGGTCCGCAAATCCACGAGAGTCAAAAAACAATTTTTCAAGATCCCCATAAAAATACTACTACCAGCGTCTCGCCCAGACACACTTCCCCAAAATACCATTGACGCCCCCACCACCGTTCTGTTCTATAAGGTGAACATGGGCAACAAATCAGCAACGGGAGCCAAAGTGACCAAGATATGACAGACAATCCGGCAATCATTGAAATTTTACAGGAAACAAGAAAGGTGCTCACGTTTCATCATCACCTGGGCATTGAATCCTACCCAACCTCCGACGGACTCAAATCCTTTCTTGCCGCCGCCAAGTCAGTACCGCCCCCAAAAAACGCCACGGCCACCCCCAAGGCAGAGGAATTCCCCACCCCGCCCATCCTCCACCAGAAAAAAGAAGCACAACCTACCCTGCCAACCGACGACACCACCCTGGAAGAAATTCGCCTGGAACTTGGCGACTGCCAACGCTGCGGGCTAAATAAACGTCGCGCAGAAATCATCTTTGGCACCGGCGCCGCCAAGGCTGATCTCTTTATCATCGGCGAATGGCCGGATCACGATGAAGAGAAGGCAGGAAAACCATTTCAAGGGGCCAATGGCGCCCTTCTCGACCGCATGCTGCAGGCCATCGGCATGAGTCGCGATCAGGTTTACCTGACCAATATCGTCAAATGCCGCCCAGAGCAAGACCAGCCCCCCGGTGAAAAAGAACTCAAGGCTTGCCGCTCGTTCCTCATCCGCCAGATCGCGGTGATCAATCCCAAGGTCATTCTCACCATGGGCCCCCTGGCCACTGGCACCTTACTCAAAAACAAAGCCCCCTTAAGCAGATTGCGGGGCCGTTTTCACTCCTTTCGTGGCATTGACCTGATGCCCACCTTCCATCCTAGTTTCCTGATCGCCAATACCGAGATGAAAAAAGCCACCTGGGTTGATTTACAGATGGTGCAGAAAAGATGCGCGAGGAAATAACCGCCAAGCATTGTCAAAGGCAGCAAGGAGATTCTGGAATGGCGGGCCGGACCAACGCCGGGTTCAGATGATCACGGAAAAATAGAGAAAAAGAAATTCAGAGTGTTTCGGGGCTGAAAGACACCACCTCAGCAATGGTTTGGCACCCCAGCAATAGCATCAACAACCGATCAACACCCAAGGCAATCCCGGCCGCCGGCCCCATGGCAGGTAAGGCCGCAAGAAATGGCTCCGGCATCATCGCCGGCTCACCACCAAGTTTTGCGATCAGCCGCTGCTCATCCTCAAAACGGTGCCGCTGCTCCACCGGGTCACAAAGCTCCGAAAATCCGTTGGCAAGCTCCACCCCACCGATATACATTTCAAAACGCTCGGCCACAGAGGGATTGCCCGGCTGCAAGCGGGCCAATGAACCAAGAACGGCGGGATAATCGTACAAAAAGGTGGGCGTGCCACGGCCAAGTTTCGGCTCAATGTCCCGCACCAACACCTCATCAAAACAATCCCCGGCCAACGCCTGGGCAAGGGAGATCGCCCCATAACGAGCAAAGGCATCGGCAACGGTCAACCGTTGCCAGGGCGCAGTCAGGGAAACAACACCCTCCCCGATGACAATCTCATCGCCAACCCCCAACGCACTGGCCACAAAGGGCAACAGCTGCTCGCACTCCGCCATCAAATCAAAATAATTAGCCTCCCTCTGATACCATTCCAACATGGTAAACTCAGGCAGATGACGAGCGCCCCGTTCATGACGGCGAAAACATTTACAGATCTGGAATATTTGGGGAAGACCGGCGGCAAGGAGTCGCTTCATGCAGAGTTCCGGCGAGGTTTGCAGGAACCAGTCACCAGCCGGTTCAGGCTCAATATACGCCTCCGGAGCCGGGGCGGGAATACGCACCGGGGTATCCACTTCAAGATAACCCCGATCAATGAAAAAAGTCCGAATGGCCTGAAAGAGAGCGCCTCGCTGCCGCAAAATGCGGGCAGGGGGCATGGGAAAGGTCAGGACTTGACCCGGGTCACGTATTCACGGGTACGGGTATCGATCTGAATCTTCTCACCCTCTTCGATAAAGGGGGGCACCTGGAGAACGAAACCGGTTTCAACGGTGACCGGCTTGGTGTCGCTGCCACTGGTATCACCCTTGACCCAAGGATCCGCCTTGGTGACGGTAAGCTCAACAAAGACAGGCGGGGTAACAGCGATGGGACGATCGGAGAAGAGCAGCACCTCAACATCCATGTTATCCATCAGAAAAACGGTGGTATCACCCAATTGCTCCTTGGAGAGGGCGATCTGCTCGTAAGTCTTGTTATCCATAAAATGGTATTCGCCACCCTGCTCATAGAGGAACTGCATGGTGCGCTCTTCCAGGGGCGCTTTTTCAAATTTGTCGTTGGAGCGATAGGTACGGTCGGATGAATTGCCGGTGATCATGTTGCGGATCCGACAACGGTAGAGGGACTGGCCCTTGCCCGGCTTTGAAAAAGTAAAATCGGTGATGATATAAGGCTCACCATCAATGCTGATCTTCAAACCCTTCCGCAAATCCGACGCGCTGTACATGGTATATCTCCCCTACTGGATAATATCTAGTGTCTGTCCATAAATGACCTTTTTGCCCGATCTCTGCGTTATGTTCAAAAAATAATGCTCGGAATATCAAACATATGCCTGCGCTTATTTTTTTTACATGCCTTGATCTCGAACAAAAATCCTCATTTATGGACAGACACTATCTAATAATTTCACAATGGCCGCCAACAGCCGAAACCAATGTTTTGTAACCCATAGTGGCTGGATTTTCAAGGGCTAAGGACGCCAAAAACTGCCTGTTAATCCCCGACTTTCAGCTCTCGTTTGCTGATAGCTTCGGCCTTGACCCGGTCAAGCAACTCTGCCAACACCGGCTTGACGTTTTCCCTGATATCACCGGCAACAATGATAAAGAGCAGGTCATCACCAGGCAGAAAACGACCATGCTTGGCAAAAATTTCAATGTCAAAGATACCTGAGCGCTTAAGATATTCCTCGCGCAGTTCCTGAAGAAGACGCTGGTTAGGGCAAACTTCCAGAGCCACCACTTCTGACTTATCCTCGCGGGACCAGGCCCTGACAACGCCGTTATGAACCAGCACCATGCCAACATTTTCAGCAAAACCAGGATTTTTTTTCATCTGGGCAATCGCTTTTGAAATATCCATCCCACCCTCCTCGATAAACCAAATATCCTCGCAACCCGACGCAAACCTTTGCAACTCTTACCAGGGTGGCACATTTGCTATTTCCCCTCAAGCCCATGGCCTCCATCAGCCCGGAGAGTCCACCATTTGTTGCACAGGGGCTCCTTGCTGTTTCATTCTGAAACGACCACAGTCATCCCCTTGCAAACAGAAAGCAAACCAGTGAACCACCGCCCTTTTGCCAAATAAATGTTGCGGAAAGCAACATAAACTTACTGAAAAAATCTCTCCCTCAGAAAAGATTTTCTAATCATAATTTCAAACAATTAGCCACCAAAGTCACATCCTTGGCATCAATGGCACAAAACTTGAAGGGATAAACCACACAGCACGCAACAACGAAATATCAACAGGTTACACACTACACTGCCATGCCGAATAAAAAAAACATCCCCGCCGACAGCAAGCACAACTGGCTTGATCTCATCGAGAAGAGGATGAGGGCCATGGACTTAGATGATCTGGACGAAGCAGGGGCAGCGCGGGAAATTTTCACCACCGGGGCAAACAACGATACCGTTCTCTTTGTTGTCCAGGATGGGAAACTTCGGCAGCGCGCCGTGCAGTACGCCGTCAACCTATGCCACCGCATGGAGTGCGGCCTGGCTGTCCTCCACATCTCATCATCGCTCCCCGCCAACACCGAGACAAGCGTCAACCTGGCCACCCTTTTTGACAAAATCCGGGACTTACAAACAAGTCTTCATGCCGCCCACGGCGAGCTCCCACGCACCGTGGGCCGTTTTCTGGATGAGCATCGCAACATCGTCTCGGTGGTAGTCGACGACAGCAACATTGAGGAAAACAGCAGCAAACGGCGACCAGCCAAACGCCGCAAATGGTGGCGGGAATTACGCTGTCCGGTGATTTTTATTCCTGCCAACTGAACCTGCACATTTCCAATCCAAAGTTGGGATACCCGCCGGAAACCAGTCAGCCCCCCCCCTGCGCGCAACGCTCCCCCTTATGCCATGGCATACTTCTTCAACTTCCGCCACAGGGATACCCGGTCAATCCCGAGAGCCTCCGCAGCCTTGCTCTTATTTCCGGCGGTTTGTTCAAGAACCCACTCGATATACGAGCGTTCCTGCTCCTCCAACGACGGGATGTTGCCCTCAACAGGAGGCCGAAAAGTGTTGACCTCCATATCCGGCAACTGCTCCACCTCTATCCGCTCCCCCCGCGCCAGAACCACCGCCCGTTCGAGAATATTTTCAAGCTCACGGACATTGCCCGGAAAATCATACCCCTGCAGGATACGCATGGCCTCTGGCGCTATTTCCCGGATATCCTTGTTCATCTCCCGGCTATATCGATCAAGAAAATAACGCGCCAGGATGCGGACATCCTTCCGCCGCGCGGAAAGCGGTGGCAAGTGCAAATTCATGACGTTAATGCGAAAATACAAATCCTGCCGAAATTCACCACTCTTAACCATTTTAATGATGTCGCGATTGGTGGCAGCGAGGAAACGGACATTAACCTGCACCGGCTCTGTGGAACCCACCGGCTGCAACTCTTTTTCCTGCAGAACCCGCAACAACTTCACCTGCATGGACGGTGACATCTCGGTAATCTCGTCAAGGAAAAGGGTGCCATCCACCGCCGACTCAATCAAGCCTATTTTCTTGCGATCAGCGCTGGTAAAAGCACCCTTTTCATGACCGAACAGTTCGTTGGCCAATAACTCTTCACTAAAAACCCCACAATTCACCGCTTTGAACGGTCCACTGAAACGCAAACTGTTTTCATGGATATATCGAGCCAAGAGTTCCTTACCGGTACCGGACTCGCCGGTAATCATAACGCTACAATCACTACGCGCCACATCCCTGGCCATGGACATGATCTTAAGCATATCGGGATCCTCGGCGAGGATCGTCACCCCCTCCCCTTGCGCAATAAGCTCCCGGAGATGATTATTCTCCAGTCGCCGCTGACGCCGCAAAAGAGCCTCCTGAACAACCAAACCCAATTCACCATGGTCGTAGGGTTTGGTCATGTATTGGTAAGCTCCCTTCTTGATGGCCTCGACCGCCACCGCCACCTTTTGGCAAGAGGAGATCATAATCACCTCGGTATCGGCCCAACGGGATTTTGCCTGCCGGAGAATCTCCATCCCATCAACATTAGACATCCGCAGGGCAGTAAGGATAAGATCAAACTCCTGCTCAGCGACAAGTTGCAAACCACGAGCCCCACTCTGCGAGGTAGTTACGGTATAACCTTCCTTCTGGAGAAAATTTTTCAGATTTTTCACCGCAACCTGTTCGTCGGCCACCACTAAAATTGCCGCCTTTTCCATCAACTCCGCTCCTTGCCCTTACCACCCATAATCTTGTCAACCAGATGGGATGACCAAGAAAAATCACCCCCCAAACAAATTTCCGCAAAAACATACCACCAGTCACCCAGGAAGATGAACGGTGCACCTATCACCACTTTACAAGGAGATCCATCCTCCTCAGCCACCCCCCAACACCTGTTTGTTTCATATTGCAACATGCACTGCATTATTGCAACTGCTTTTTCGAAAGCACTTGTTTATCTTGATTTTTTGAAAAATCATGGGTAGATTTGCCCCTCACTGTTTCACACTGCAACAGAACCATTTCGCACGACCAAGACTTTGCTTTTTTTATTGTATAATTACAAACACATACACCAACCGCAGGAAGTGGCACGCCATTTGCTATAGTTTGTGTATGTAATGAGATAACCGTAGCACAGCACACAATCCCCTATATCAATCTTTTACTGGTTAGGGGTACGATGGAATTAAATTAAGGATCTATCGGTGTGAAGAACAGCTCAACAACAAACGCAATACGCACCGCAAGCAAATGGCGGCGCAAATTATTTTAACATCAGCAAGGAGTCACACAATGGCAAGTCCCAACAACACCAGCCAAGGATCGCCCAACGGCGGGAAAACAAAAAAACCGTACCTGCAGACCATCGTCTTCGGTGCCATCTCCCTAAGCGCATATCTCTACGTGTTTAAGAACGAGCAATGGGTCACCGATACTTTTACCATGGGTGGCTGGCATTGGGTCTACCCCATCGGCACCGCCCTGGCCTTCTCCTTTGTCCACGGCGCCTTCGGCAGTAACCTGCTGACAGTGTTGGGACTTGAAGCAAAAAAATAAAGAATACTCAAAATTATATAAATTATTTGGACATGAAGGAGTTACTCACCATGAAGAGGTTTCTAATCGCACTAATGGCCAGCCTTATTCTGCTGCCTTTGGCAACATCCGCTTTTGCCGGCGGCCCCCCCCCAAAAGACATCCTCAAAGGTGTTTTCACCCAGGCTGACCCCGCCGCTCACAGCGCTGTTTTCAAAAAAGACGGCACCGGCGAGACCATGACTCTGATCATTCCAGAAGGAATTTCCTTTGAGAAGATCAAACTTAATCGCAAAATGCTGGTGGGCCTTGACAAGCATGCTGCTGTACCCAATACCGTCAAGGACATCTCGATCATGTTCATGACCATGACGGTCACCAAAGTTATCGCTCTCATCGTCATCGGCCTGATCGGCGGTCTACTCAGCGGCTTTATCGGCTCGGGCGGGGCCTTTGTCCTTACCCCAGCGATGATGTCTCTGGGAGCACCAGGCGCGGTGGCTGTGGCCAGTAACATGTGTCACAAATTCCCCAAAGCCATGGTGGGCACCTACAAACGCTTCAAATACGGCCAGGTTGACTTGAAACTGGCGGCGGTCATGGCGGTTACCGCGGTCATGGGTGTCCAGATCGGTATCCAGATCCAGAAATACATCCTTAACCACTGGGGCAACGCCGGCTCCAACCTCTACGTCAGCGTCGTCTTTGTCTTTGTTCTGGTCTTCGTTGGTGGTTACGTAATGATGGACGCCATCAAACTCTCCAAGGGTGACACCGACAAGGAAGCTGGCCCTGCCCCCTTTGCTCTCAAAATGCAGAAGATCAACCTGCCACCCATGATCTACTTCCCGGTGGCCAAGGTACGTATCTCCGCTTGGATTACCGTTCCTGTGGGCCTGGCCACCGGTATGCTGGCCGCCACCATCGCCGTGGGCGGTTTTGTTGGCGTCCCCGGCATGATCTACGTAATCGGCGCGTCAGCGGTTGTCGCCAGCGCCACCGAGTTGGGCATCGCCTTCCTGATGGGTGCCTGGGGTTCCATCCAGTGGGGTATCAGCGGCCTGATCGATATCCGGATGACCCTGCTCATCCTCTCTGCCTCATTGATCGGCGTCCAGCTTGGCGCCCTTGGCACCACCTATGTAAAAGATCACATGATCAAGTGGGTCATGGCTGCAGTCATGCTAATCGTTGCCGTCAGTCGTGGCGCCAAGATCCCCGGCTACCTCGCCGCCCTAGATCTACGAGCGCCTCTTTCCGTGGGCAATGCCGCCTTACTTGAAAGCGTCAGCTTCTGGGCCTTAATTGCCGCCCTTGCTACCGCCGGCATCATCATCTCGGTGGCCATGTTCATCGGCATGTCCAAAGACCGGGCCGAGAAACGGGAGGAAGCCGCTCTCAGCCAGAGCTGATTTCTGGAAACAAGTTGCCTGCAGAAGTTCTTGATCCACCCAGGCTAGATAGCTGGGCCAAGCAGGCATCGTAGATATGTATAGAAAATCCTTATCGCCCCAGTCGGAATCTTTCGACTGGGGCGATAATTTTGCTTACCCGACCATAAACAAAAGCGTAATCCACCTCCGCAACCATTCCCCCCTTGCACCAACTCTGCTGAAAAAACTTGCATAAACCACCTTTCTGATTAGATAATAAGTACCGATATGAATTAAAACCGTCACCTCCAGCACATGAAAATGCAGGTGCTCAGCCACAATTCAAATGGTCACCAATCAGGCGGAGAACTACCCATGCCAATCAGGAAGCACAAACCTTCTTCAGCTATCAATCGATACATTTTCAGCCTTACTCTTCTTTTTACCGTTTTCGCCTTCCCATGGAATGCCACCGCCACTGAGACCACCCCCCCAATCCGCATCGCGATTATGCCCTGCACCGACATTGTCAAAACCTTCACCCAATTCCAGCCATTACGAACCTACCTGCAACAGCAAACCCATCGCCAAATAGAAATTGTGGTGCCAAACACCTTTCAGGAGTTCAAAAGAACCATCCTGAAAGGTGAGGCGGAATTCACCTTTCAGCCCCCCCACGCCTATCTACTGATGGCGAATCAGTACGATCCGCAAAATATCCTTAGTGCACTGACTCCAAATGGAGAAAGCATGCATCGCGGCGTAATCGTCGCTGCCAAGGATAGCGGGATCAAAAAAGTTTCTGATCTCCGGGGCAAAAAGGTTCTCTTCGGCCACCTATTTTCCACGGCAAAATGGCTGGCAGCAAAATCACTTTTAGAAGCGAACGGTCTTGACCTGAAAAAAGACCTTAAAGACTACGCCCATGGTGGCAGCTGCGAATCAATCGCCATGAATGTCTACCTCGGGCAAGTAGATGCCGGGGCCATGTGTGATTACTCTTTTGACGAGATTACGGAAAACAGTTCACCAAGAGAAGACGAACTTCCGCCGGAGGCACTGGTTGTAATCGGCTCGACCTGGGAAATACCGACCTGGGTCTTTGCCGCCCACCAAGACACCGACAAGGAAATCTCCAGGCAAGTGACCAACGCTCTCCTCAAGCTTGACCGCCGAAACCCAGAACATCGCGAGATAATGGAAGAAATGGAACTAGGAGGATTTATTCGCAACAAAGACAGCAACTACGATTCACTGAGAAAACACCTTACCACTGCCGGATTGCCATCTAGATGAAATTCACCCTGCGCCTAAAACTAATCCTGCTGACCACGACCTTAGTGGTAACCACCCAATTCGCCACCGGTTTTTTCATCACCAGGCATGTGGAAAGAACCATGACCCAAGAGTACCATCGGCAGATGCTGCCGTTGGCGATCAACCTGGCCCATGTCTGCACCAACGCCATGATCGGCAAAGATCTGCTGAGCTTGCGAAACCTTCTTCGCGTCGCCATGAATCAAGAAAATGTTTCCCAGGCAATGATCCTTGATAAAGACGGCAAGGTGATGATGCACAACCGCCTGACCGAGGTGGGTAAACTCCACACCAATGAAAGAATAAGAAACGCCCTGCAAAAAGACAGCCCCGGCATCAGCGAATACTATCAGGATGAAAAAGGTCGAGAAAAAGTCGACATCTTCGTGCCGGTAAAAGTATCAGGAACCAAATTTGGCACGATTATCCTCACCTGCTCCCACAATCATATCATCGTACAAATAAATAACCTTAAGCTGCACATCCTGACAATCCTTCTCGGCGGCATTCTGATCAGTATCATCTGCGCCATCCAGCTGGCGGCCTACCTCACAAAACCATTGCAGCATCTCACCATGGTCGCCGGTGAAATTACCACTGGCTCATTTCCTGAAGAGAAATTACAGATAACCGGTAACGATGAGATCGCCACCCTGACCGATTCCTTCAACAAGATGTCGCAACAACTTAAAAAAATGGTCTATCATGACACCTTAACCGGTGCTTATAACCGTCAGATGTTCCAACAGCGCATTGCCCAGGAATTAGCCCACAGCCGTCGCCACAACCAACCGCTGGCCCTTTTGATGATCGACGTTGACCATTTCAAAAAGATCAACGACACCTTTGGCCATTTAGTCGGCGATCAGGTTCTAAAAGAAATATCCGACCTGTTGCGAGCAACCGTCCGTACCGATGATTATGTCGCCCGATTCGGCGGTGAAGAGTTTGTGGTCATCTCCCCCAACACCTCGCCGGAAACCGCGCTTATTCTCGCGGAGCGGATCAGAACCACCGTCGCCGCCCATCCCTTTACCATCAATGCGACAGAATCAAGACGACTGACCATCAGTATCGGCGTTGCCAGACTGGTAAGAACAATCATGACCGTGGACGACCTTATCCGCTTTGCCGATAACGCCCTCTATACCGCTAAGGAACAAGGCCGCAATATGGTCTGTCAAGCCGACGATGAACAGCCTTTCTAAAGTTTACTGTAAACTCTTCGAAACCACCTCATAGACATCCTTAGAAAGAGTCTCCACGGCGAGAATCCCCGCCAGCTCCTTGCGCATCAGCTCCTGCCGCCCTTCATCATAACGGTGCCAACGACTGAGCGAAGCCACCATCCGCGCCGCCACCTGGGGATTCAACCCATCAAGGACCAGAACCTGCTCGGCAAGAAACCGGTAGCCGGAGCCGTCACCGGCGTGAAAGCAGACCGGGTTGCCACCGGCGAAGGCGCCGATCAGCGACCGCACCTTATTGGGATTCTTGATGGAAAAGGCGGGATGCGCCAGCAGTTGCCGCACCGCCGCAATGGTTCCCGGCAAGGGCGCGGTGGCCTGGATGGCAAACCACTTGTCCAGCACCAGCGGATCATGTTGCCACTGCTCATAAAAAGCCGCAAGGGCATCCCGGCGAAGCCCATTTTCGGTATGCGCCAGTGGCACCAGGCCGCCCAAGGCATCGGTCATATTATTGCTGTTGCGGAACTGGGCCAGGGCCAGATCATTCTGGGCGGGCTCGTCGAGACAGGTCAGATAGGCAAGGCAACAGTTCTTCAGCCGCCGTCGCCCGGCCGCCTTGGAATCCTGCGCATAGGGGCCAGAATCATGGTTAGCAGCATAGACGGCGGCAAACTCCTCCCGCAGGACACGGGCCAACCCTTGCCGGACAAACATCCGCGCCGCGTGGATGTTGTCCACATCGATCTCCGCCATCTGCTCGGCCAGATACTCTTCGCCGGGCAGGGTGAGGAGTTGACTCAAATAGGTCTGGTCAGTGCTATCCGCCGCCAGCAACAATGCCCGAAAGGCCGCCACAAAGGAAAGGGGCAGCGCCCCCGCCCGTCCTTGCCGAAACTCCGCCACCAACCCCAGGATAATCCGGCAGGCCAGCCGCTGCCCGGCCTCCCAACGGTTGAAAGGATCACGGTCATGGGTGAGTAGAAAGGCGAGCTCGTCATCGCTGTAATCATACCGAACCTTCACCGGCGCAGAAAAATTGCGCAGCAGCGACAGCACCGGCCTCTCGTTGACCCCCACGAAGCAGAACTCCTCCCGCTCCTCCCGCACCGCCAAGACCCCACCGGCAAGATCGTTGCCGCCTTCACCGGCCAGCCGCAGGGGCAGATCCGCACCCTTACCGTCGAGCAGCCCCACCGCCAACGGGATATGCAGGGGGAGCTTCTCCACCTGGTCCGGGGTCGGAGGTGAATGTTGGGCAACGACAAGGGTACAGGTCGCCGCCGCTTGATCATAGATGGAGGTGATAGTGAGCTCCGGGGTCCCAGCCTGACTGTACCAGCGTTTGAATTGCCCCAGATCAACCTGATTGGCATCCGCCATGGCCGCGACAAAATCATCGCAGGTCACCGCCTGGCCGTCGTGCCGCTCCACATAGAGATCCATGCCGCGCCGGAACCCTTCTCCGCCAAGGATGGTGTGCAGCATCCGCACCACCTCTGCCCCCTTCTCGTAAACGGTGACCGTATAAAAATTGTTGATCTCGATGTAGGACGCCGGTCGCACCGGATGGGCCATGGGGCCGGAATCCTCTGGGAACTGGCGGCTGCGCAGCACCCGGACGTCGTTGATCCGCTGCACCGCCTTGGAGCCCATGTCGCCGGAAAACTGCTGATCACGGAAAACGGTCAACCCCTCCTTGAGGCTCAACTGGAACCAGTCCCGACAGGTGACCCGGTTGCCGGTCCAGTTGTGAAAGTACTCGTGCGCCACCACCCCCTCGATGCCATCATAATCGTCGTCGGTGGCGGTCTCCGGGCGGGCGAGGATGTACTTGGAGTTGAAGACGTTCAGCCCCTTGTTCTCCATGGCCCCCATGTTGAAATCATCCACGGCCACGATCATGAACTGATCAAGGTCGTACTCAAGCCCGAAAACCTCTTCATCCCAGCGCATGGCTTTTTTAAGCGACGCCATGGCGTGATCGCATTTATCGAGATTATGGTGCTGAACATAGATCTCCAGCCGCACCGCCCGCCCAGAACAGGTGGTGAAGGAATCCCGCACCACCCCGAGATCCCCGGCCACCAGCGCAAAGAGATATGAGGGCTTGGGAAAGGGATCCTCCCAGACCGCAAAATGCTGATTATCGGGCAATGCGCCGCTGTCCACCAGGTTGCCGTTGGCCAGCAGCACCGGACAACGCCCCCGGTCGCCGACAAGGGTGGTGGTGTAGCGGGCCATCACATCGGGCCGGTCAGGGTAATAGGTGATGCGGCGAAAGCCCTGCGCCTCGCACTGAGTACAAAAATTGCCGCTGGACTGGTACAACCCCTCCAGCGAGGTGTTGAGCTGGGGCTGCAGCCTGGTTTCCACCGCCAGGGTAAACGCGGCCGGCACCGTGGCAATGGTCAAGGTTTCCGGCTCCACCAGATACTCGTTCTCAGCAAGAGTTCGCCCATCGATGCGCACCGCCAGCAACTCAAACCCCTGCCCGTCCAGAACCAGCGGCGCATCCGCCCGCGCCTGGTCGTCCCGCCGGATAACCAAATCAGCCCGGACCACGGTGGACTCCTCGCCCAACTCAAAACGAAGGGCCACCGTCTCCACCCAATACGATGGCGACTGATAATCCTGCAAAAAGACCGGTTCCTTCTTCTCCACAACAGCCATGATCATCTCCCGAATATTAATCGTAAGCCCAAGAAGCGAAATACTCCTCGGGCTTACGATTACAGACAGTGGACAAGGCGGGCTTTACCGCTGCCCCCTCTTGGCACCAAAACCCAACAACGAATGCAACGTAAGATCAGTACAGAATGACGCAAAAGACCATAAAACACAAAACAAACAGTGCCAAAACTTTTTCCTTTTCGAATGACTACCGCCCGCCCATCAATAACGCCCTGATCCCTTTGCCGGTTACAGAAACCCTTCGTGCAGCTTTTTTTGCGTATTTCGTGAAATATCGCCCCGGTGGATTCCCACATGGGGTAGATCTCTTGTTCCCCGGCATAAGCGAATTGCCCCTTTTATCCTACACGCAAGGCGGAGGTAAGACCTTCAGGCATGCGGTTAACAGGCGCTATTTTCTTATAGATTACCGCCCAGCCGGAACAAACAATCTTAAACGATGAAACAAAGAGAGGCATGACGATGTTTATAAAGGAAGCGTGTGAACAATTTATCACCCAGTGCAAAATAGATAAAAATCTTTCCCCCAATACTTTACGTGCATACCATAACGACCTACAGCAGTTTCAGTTATTTGTCGGAACAGACAGTTTGGCCGGTGACTGTGATAAAAAAAGGCTCCGCTCCTATCTCGCGTATCTATTGGAAGAGCGAAAACTCAAAGAGAGTACCGTCAAGCGGAGGATCGCCTGCCTGAAAACCATGTTCCGCTGGCTGGAAGAAGAAGAACTGGTTGCCTCAAGCCCGTTTCACCGCCTGAACTTCCGCATCAGAATCCCGCCTCGATTACCGAAAATATTGAGCCGCGAGGAAACGAGAAATCTTTTACTGGCCCCGACGCAATGGCTCAAAGGCAACGGCAAGTTGGATTACCGAAACCTGCACTTCAAACACCTTTTGCCCCGCCAATTCAACCATTTCACCACCCTGATCACCCTAGAACTCTTATTTTGCACGGGTCTCCGGGTGGGGGAACTTGTCAGCATCACCCTGAATGATATCTCCCTACAGGAAGGAGTTATCACCATCATCGGCAAAGGCAACCGGCAACGCCGGGTGTTTATCCCTGACGATGAAGTAAGAAGTCTGGTCATGCAGTACATCCATGCCAGGAAGAAATTCAATCCCGCCACCGACATCCTTTTACTGAACAGTCGTGGCAAAGCGGCTTCCACTCAATTTATACGCAAGCTAGTGATTGAGGCAGGAAAAAACGCAGGCATCAAATGCCACGTGACGCCGCATATGCTGCGCCATTCCGCAGCCACGCAACTTCTCGAAGCAGGCCTAGATATCCGCTATGTCCAGAAATTGCTAGGACACCACTGCATATCCGTAACCCAAATCTATACGCATGTCTCAGATGGGAATTTGAACGAGATGATTTGTAAGATTAATCCTAGGAGGAGAGTGCTGGAGGGAAGTAGTGATAACTAGGAATTATGTTCACCAATATTCATGAAAATTATCTGTTTTCCTTAATGCACCACGTATTGTGGAGCTTCCTTGTTCCTCTTGCATATGGGGTGATAGTAAGCACAATTGTCTGGAAAACGGGTACAGCCATAGAGT
>JAQYVW010000105.1 GCA_030145325.1 Desulfurivibrionaceae bacterium | reverse complement strand
TTTACCAATCTTTCCCAGCAGCAATCCCCGGAATTATTGTGGATTGGTTGTTCGGACAGTCGGGTGCCAGCCAACGAGATTGTCGATATGCTGCCCGGTGAAATATTTGTGCATCGGAATATCGCGAATCTCGTCGTTCACACCGATCTCAACTGCCTGTCGGTTATCCAGTATGCCGTTGAAGTATTGAAGGTGAAACATATTATTGTCTGCGGTCATTACGGTTGCGGCGGTATTCGGGCCGCCATGGATAATCAAGAGCATGGCCTGATTGATAACTGGCTTCGTAATATTAGCGATATTCATCGCTATTATCGAGAACATATCGAAGCCAAGGAGTCGGCAGAAGACAAAGCCGATCTCTTGTGTGAACTCAATGTCATTGAGCAGGTAGCCAATGTCTGCCACACCACCATCGTTCAGGGTGCCTGGAAATCAGGCCAGAAATTGGCGGTTCATGGCTGGATCTACAGTATTGACGACGGGATTTTGAAAGATCTGGATGTCTGCACCACCGGGCTGAATGAAATATCAAAGACCCATCGGGTAAAGTAATTTCGGGAGTTGCTATGTTTATTGTTTCGTTGACTTACACCAAACCGTTGCCAATGGTGGATGAGCATCTTGCGGCCCACGTCGCTTATTTGCATGAGGAGTATGCGCAAGGGAGTTTTGTTGCTTCGGGCCGAAAGGTTCCCCGCACCGGTGGGGTTATTTTGTCTATGCTCAAAACTCGCCGGGAACTGGAAGCAGTTTTGGCCAAAGATCCTTTTGCGCAAGCCGGGCTTGCTGAGTATGAAATTACCGAGTTTGTGGTTAGTATGGTCGCACCGGGGTTTGCTAACCTGCAAGAGTAAATAAGTGGTGCCGTCCCCCGGTCACTGGTGGGACGGATCTTGTCGTGACCTGGTTTGCCCCCCCCTCTTTGTTCTCTCTATGCAAAGTGTGTACATCATCGATTGCCAATGGTAAACTTTTTGAACTTTTTGATTGCTGGCGTAGGCTGCGTTTTGGTAACCACCTGATACACTGGGAACAATAAATGTACAATGAACTACTGGTTTTGACCTTGGAGGCCATGGCGGTCTACTTTCTGGTGCTGTGGTCGCACTCGCTTCGCCGCCGCTTTGGCTTGGCGCATTTTTATGCCTTGATCGGCGGCCTCACCGCTGTGATGTCTTGGGTGACAGATGCCGGGGTGCAGGCGCAAGTTTTCGGCATCACCTTCATGGTCGGTTCTACGGTTTTTTATACCTCGTTGTTGCTGGGGGTTTTTGTTGTCTATGTCTTTGATGGTCCTAGGGCGACTAGGATTGCCATCTCCACCATCCTCGGGGTATCGATCATGGTGCCGGTGATCGCATTGGTGTTGCATCTACAGATGCAGATCTCCGGCCAGGACCTATTGGTCTATGTGCCCACCCCCAGCCTGCGGATCAATGTTGCCTCGGTATTGGCAACCTTGGTCGACTTGCTCTTTCTGGGCGTTGCCTGGGAGTATTTCGGGCAACCGCAGTTTCAGATGCGCCTTTGCCTACGTTCCTTCGTTACCCTCCTCGGGGTGATGTGGCTAGATGTCCTTCTCTTCTCTACTATGGCCTTTCTTGGTAAGTCTGATTATCTAGGCATCATGACCGGTACCCTGCTCAGTCGTTTTGTGATTTCTCTTTTTGCCTCTCCTTTTCTATGGGGGTATCTGAAATGGCAAAACAAGCGTAATGGTAAAGAGATAGAGAAGCGGCCGGTGCTGGCAATATTTCAGGAGATTGCCGAAGTGAAGCGTGATCTCTCCTTGGCCCATGAGGAGATTGTCTGTCGGCAACTAGTTGAAGAAAAACTCAACTCGGTGATCGCGGAACTTAAGCAGGCGTTGGCTGAGGTGAAAGTCCTGCGCGGATTTTTGCCGATCTGCGCTTCTTGCAAAAAAATCAAGGACGATCAGGGCTACTGGAAGCAGATTGAGGAGTACATCAGTGGTCACTCTGAGGCGGAATTTAGTCACGGCATCTGTCCTGATTGCGCACAAGAATTATACCCGGAACTGGATATCTACCCGGATAAATCTGGTTGAAAAAGTATGGGATTTTGGGGGGGCTGAATCTGGTTTTATTTGATCCTTGCCGGGATCAAGGGTTAGGGGGCGGAGAGCATGGCCTCGGTGACCTAGAATGTGGGTGTATTAGCTAATTCAGTAAAAACAGGTGTGGCGTAGCCGCGCCGGGAGGGAAGGTATGCAGTTTGTTCGACTTTTGCCGGTAATCTTGAGTGGATTGTTGGTCGCCGCCCATTTCCTTCGCAACCAGGATTTGTTGGCGGTGGCGATTACGATGGCAGTGTTTGGGTTGCTGCTGGTTCCTAAGAAGTGGGCGGTTTACCTTGTACAGGTGGGTTTGGTCCTGGCCAGCCTCGAATGGGTGGGCACAGGGATGCAACTGGTGATGTCTCGACAGTCCATGGGGCTGGGATGGATGCGACTGGCCGTGATTATTGGTGGGGTGGCTCTCTTTACCTTGCTGTCGATGCTGGTTTTCTGGTTGCCGGCTGTACGGCAGCATTATGGCTTTACTGGCAAAGAGGTGGAACAGTCTTGATCGGATTTTGGTGGTCATTGTTTTGATGGCAGCGTGATGTGATGATGAAAAAACGAAATGCTGGCGAGTCCGGTCTGGTTTATTCCACTGAGCAGGGCAGGCTCTGTCCAAGCTGTGGCAAGAAAAGTGGGCAGTGTTGTTGTCAGAAACAAAGGTCAGCCAGAAAACTTGATGGCATCGTCCGGATTTCTCTGGATAGGAAGGGTCGTAAGGGCAAGGGGGTAACCATTGTCACTGGCTTGCCCCTTGTGGATAACGACCTCAAGCAGTTGACCAAGAAACTCAAGCAACAATGTGGCAGCGGCGGCACCGTCAAACAGGGGGTGGTGGAGATTCAGGGCGATCATCGCCAGACCCTGGTGGAAGAATTGAAGAAACAGGGCTATCAGGTCAAACTGGCTGGCGGCTGATTGGTATGTTTAGAAGAGGGGCTGTCTCACTGCTCAGTGGCTCTGTAGGTAGAGGAAGATATTGTTGATCTTTTCGTCGTCGGGGAAGCGCTGGTGCAGTTGTTTGATAATGCTCTGGGCTTGATCGCGGTGGGCGGTTTTTAGATAGAGTTTGCTTAAGTTTAGCAGATAGGCAGGGTTGTTCGGGATTAGGCGCAAACATTTTTCATATTGTCGGGCCGCATCATCTAGGGTGCCTTCCTTGCTTAAGGCCGTAGCCAGTTCCGCGAAAATGTAAGCTGTTTCTGGAATAGGTTGTTCGGCTAGATCGAGAAAGGCACTGGCTTCCTTAACCTTACCTCGGTTGAGATAAGTCTTGCCCATCTTGACTAGATTGAGATCCGAAGGATTTTTCTTGGTCACCGCATCAAATTGCTCTTTGGCTTGTTCTTCCATTCCCAAATTGAGATAAAGTTTGCCCAGATCTATTTTTAGGTCAAGATTGGTGGGGTAGCGAAGGTTTGCTTTGGTCAGGTGAGTGATGGCGTCGCCGCAACGGTTTTCTGCCATACATACCTTGCTTAGCAAATGCATGGCGCGACTGGTGGGGGTGGTGATGGTTTTTTTTAGATACTGAACCGCCTTTGCGTAGTTCTTCTGCCGGTAGTAACATTCGCAAAGTAGCTGTAGTGCGTCGTGGTTCTGTGAAATCCCTTCTATGGCAAGTGTTTTTTTGATCGCTTGCTCGTATTCACGTTGCAGAAACAGGGTGCGTGCTTCTTGGAGTGCTTTCTGGGGTCCGGTTTGTTCAAGGATTTGTTTTCGGACAATGGTAATGGCGTTTTGCAGGGATGCTTCGGTGACCGCGCCGGTGAGAATGTAATCCGCGCCTTCTTCCTTAGCGAAGATCTCTTTTTCTTGATCATCCTCTTCCAGCATGATTATGAATGGTAGGTCGAGGTAACGGGGAATTCGACGAACCAGGCGTAAAAGTTCGATCCCGGTCATCTTCGGCATGGCTGCGGCCGCAATAACAATACCGACCTGTTGGGAAAAGAGAATTTCTCTGGCGGAGCGCGCGTCAACGGCGCTGGTGATTTGACCCTGTTTGCCGTTGCCGAGTATCTTGGCAACAGTCTCACGTCGCTCTGTCTGGTTATCGACGACCAGATAATCGATGGGAGTTTTAGGGTTCTGGTTTGGCATGCTTTTTCCCCTGAAAAGAATGATTCTTTATGAGGATAGCATATCCAGGGATCTGAAAACCAGCAGCAAGATTAGATAGCAGTAGTGGTGGGGCGACAAGGAGATCAGATGTCGTCATAGAAAAGTGGTGAAAGTCCTGTGTCTACCTCTCGCAGGAGAATTGAGTGTTGCTCAGGGGTGATTTTGCCTTCTTTGGCATCGCATTCCAGTTGGTAGGCCACGTTGGCCCATTCGTTGAGGCCCATGTTGAGCAGTCCGCCCTTGAGGCTGTGGGCTGCCAGGCGTAACGCCGGGGCATCGTCTGCCGAGACGGCGCGCTCAGCGTCGTCAATGTATTCCACCAGGGTTAGTCTGAAGGCGCTGAGGAGATTGTCCACCTTGTCCGATGGTATCCGGCAGGCGGAGATCAAATGTTTTTTGACCTCTTGCGGGCAGGCTACGGCCCTGACGGCCCCCTGTTTCTCCGCCGCCACTGGAGTTGTTGTGATCGGTACTGCGGGGGGGGCGTTAAATATCTGTTTTAAAATCGCGTAAACCTCTTCAGGGAGGAAGGGTTTGGTGATGTAGTAGTCCATTCCAGCGCTAATGCACATTTCGCGGTCACCGGCCATGGCATGGGCGGTCATGGCCACAACCGGGATGTGGTTACCGGTTATTTTCTTTTTCAGTCGACGCAGCAATTCTTGATTTATATCGGCGCTAACTTCTTTGTTTTGTTCACTTTGGCGGATGATCTGGGCGGTGGCCAGGCCGTCCAGAACCGGCATTTGGACATCGAGGAGGATGGCGTCAAAGGGGTGTTGGCATAATTGCTCCAGCGCCTCAAGGCCATTGGTGGCCTCGTAGATTTTGTGGCCGCCGTTTTCAAGAACCAGTCTTGCCAGTTCTCGGTTGGCGTTATTATCCTCCACCAGCAGCAACTGGAGGGGGGGCAGGGTTGTAGAGGCATCAAGGTGTTGATTTGCCGTTTGCAGGTTGCAGGTTTGACATCTGTCACCATTAAAAGCGGCTTCCATGGCTTCCTGTAGTTCCTGGCGGCTGGCGGGTTTGTTCAGGCAAAAGGTGATGCCGAAGTCTTCGCACCATTTGCATGGTGTGGCGGTAACCGTGTTGTGGAGAACGATCACCGGGGTATTTTCGTATCCCGCTTCTTTGCGAATCAACGATAGTTGTTCCGTAAGCCCCATGGAACCAATGCGCTGATCAATGATGATAAGACGGAAGGGGGTGTTTTCTTCCCGAGCCCACTTGAGTTCGTTGATTATTTCGTTGCCGCTGGCTGCTTCATGGCAAGGGAAGCCCCAGCCGTTGATCGATTCATGGAGAATATGACGATAATCAGAATTTTGGGTGGCGAGGAGGATCGGCATGCGGGCTGGGGAGTTACCTGGGGTGAGTTTGAAAAAAGGCGCGGGGGAGAGTGCTCCATTTGCGAAGCTGGCGCTGAAATGAAAGGTGCTGCCTTTGCCGGGGGCGCTTTTTAGCCAGATATCGCCGTCCATCATCTTGCAGAGCTTTTTGGAAATGGCTAGGCCCAGGCCGGAGCCGCCTTTTGCCCGGGCAATGCTGCTGTCTGCTTGGGTGAAGTCTTCAAAGATATAAATCTGTTTTTTCTCTGGAATGCCGGTGCCGGTATCGGTAACCGAAAAATGGAGGGTAGTTGTGGTCTCGCTGCTTTGTTTTGCCATCACTCGGCATTGCAGAAAAATAGATCCTGACTCGGTGAATTTAACCGCATTGCCCAAGAGATTGAGGATGATTTGGGTGAGCCGCATCTGATCGCCGACCAGAGCGGTGGTGACCTGCTCCGGCGGGGAGGAGAATATTTCCAGCCCCTTTTCGTGGGCACGCATGGCCATGGTTTTGACCGCGTCCTCCATGGTTGTTTGTAGATCAAAGGGCAGCGATTCCATGGTGAGTTGTTCCGCTTCGATTTTCGATAGGTCGAGAATATCGTTCAAGAGTCGGAGCAAGCCGTTGGCGGCGTCCTGAACGGTTTTCAGGTAGTGGTACTGTTCAATGGAAAGCTTGGTGTTAAGGGCCAGCCGGTTCATACCGATAATGGCGTTCATGGGGGTTCTGATTTCATGACTCATATTGGCGAGAAAAGCGCTTTTGGCCAGGTTGGCGGCTTCTGCTCCTTCCTTGGCAGCTTGTAGGGCTGCGCTGGCCTGTTTTTGTCGGCTAATGTCGCGAATGATGATCAGGGTGTGTTTGGTGCCTTTGAAGTCAAAAGAGGCGCCTTTTACTTCCGCTGGGAAGGGGGCACTATCTTTGTCCAGGCTGATGGCCTCCATCTGTAAATTGTGGTGGTCGGAACTGTCACGGAGAAACTGGGCAAAGGTTTGTTGAAATTGCGATTGAAAAAGAAGGTGGCTTTTGAGGCCAATGAATTGTTCAGGGGGGTAGCCATACATGGCAACGGCGCAATCATTAACCTCAACAATATTTCCGTTGCTGTCCAGAACCAGGAGGCCATCGGTGGCAGAGTTGAAGATACTCCGATACTGGGCTTCTTTTTCTTGGAGTGTTGCTTCGGTGATTTTGCGGGCGCTGATGTCTCGGAAGATGATGACTACGCCGTTTAGGGAGTTATCCGCTTCAAGGATTGGATTGGTGGTAACTTCCACCGGGAAAGAGGAGCCGTCTTTGCGCCGGTAAAGTTCGTCGTTTTGTTCGTTTCCCGCAACCTCAGGGAGGGTTTTGCCTAGCATTTCTTGGTTGTTGCGGCCCAGCATGGTTTCGGTGGCCTTGTTGCAGAACCTTACCTTGCCGTCTCGATCCAGGCCGAAGATTCCTTCTCCCGCTGAATCCAGAATCAGCTGCAATTGACGGTGCAACTTCTCTTTTTCATGTTCCATTTTTTTAAGTTCGGTGACATCGAAAACCGAACCAATCAAACCGATTACACCGCCGTTTACGTCGGTTATCGGGGTTTTATAGATCATCAGATGCTGGTCTTCTTCGCCGGAGATGCCGTGGGCTGTTTCGTATTGGTGGATGCCGCCTTCGTTAAGAAGTTCTTGTTCCCTTTTTTTATGCTGAAAGCTCTGCTCTTTCATGTAGACATCGTGGGTATCCTTACCGACCAGGTGTTTTTTGTCGACGCCGAGTAATTCACAATGGGCCTTGTTACAGCCCATGTATTTCCCGTCAGTGTCTTTGTAGAAAACAGGGGTGGGGATGGAATCCAGCAAAGCTTGCTGGAAATAGAGATTGCTTCTTGCCTTCTCGGTAAAAATTTTATGGGAGATTAGGAGGAGGAGGCTCAGTAGGGTTACCAGGGCATAGGTGATGAGGTAGCTTTTCTGGACGGCGGCGCCGGTAAGGTCGTCAGTATAAGAAAAGAGGTATCCCGCGATGATTCCTTCAACGTTGTGGATTGGAATGAAAACGGTGAGATAGTTTTTGTTGTCGACGGCACATGGGGTGACAAAGGTTTT
>JAQYVW010000028.1 GCA_030145325.1 Desulfurivibrionaceae bacterium | reverse complement strand
GGTTGACTTGGGCGGGGATATCAGGTACCAGCTAGGACAGCCGGGGCGGGAGCACAAAAAAAGGGTTACAACCGGTAAGGTTGTAACCCTTTGTAAGTCCTTGGAGGCGGCGATCAGATTTGAACTGATGAATAACGGTTTTGCAGGTGTCTGGATAGTTTCGTGGTCTAGTAATATCAGGTAGTTACTGTGTGTTAATAAGCTGTAAAACACCCATACTTGCACCCTATACGCAACCTATCCCGGCCACTCCATCACCGGCAACGTGGCCTCGACCTCGGCGAGGGTTGGCTGGGGTATCTCCTCCGCCTGCCACTGGGCGAGCAGGGCGTAGCATGCAGCCCATGCACCATCACGCCACGCGACTCCGGCCTGACCCTCTGCCGCGAATGTCGTGTTGGTACTGGTTGCGTAGGTACACAGAGAGAGGATGCCATCATATTTACGCTCACGCGCCTTATCGTCCAGTTTGCCCTGTACTAGCGTTTGATAATCAGCCAGATCGGGGAGTGGTGCGGTGCATGTTTCTACCACCCATGCCCCATCGATAAAGGCGCACCGTTGTGTTTGTGGGTCGTAGTCAGGCACCGCTAAATCAGTGCCCATTGCCCACTCGGCAACAGCCGGGAGTGGATTACGGATATGCTCGAGTGTTGTCGGATGATAGTAATTCAAAATTTGTCTCCATGTGGGTTAATAGGTTGTGGGTGTCGGCCCATTGTCCGCTGGCTGGTTCTCTCCACGGTTTCTCCCATCATAATTTTTTCCAAAGCCGGGCTGTCGCCCGGCTACACAAGGGCCAGGTGGTCACAGGCGGCACGGAGGCCAATGCCCCAGCCCACGTGCCACGGGGAGCCGCTCCAGCTCGAGCACCGTGAGCCAGAGTAGACGCCGTACGTCCGAGCGCCGCCCAGAAAAACCCTGGTAAGGCCGTAGGTGCCCTGAGTGTAAATTTGCCCCCGGCCACCGTTGCTGGTCTTCCACGACCAGGTTGTGGTGTCGTAATACATGCCCGTATCTTCGCCCCAGGTGTAGTGGTGTCCACTTGCCTGCTCCAGCCCATACTTGCTGGTGTAGCCAGCGTTGCGTTGGGTGGTGGGGTAGGTGGCAGCGGTGGAGTCGATGGACTGGTTTTCTGTTACACCGAAGGCTGCCAGGATAAACTCCTGCTCCCGCAGCAACCGCTTTTTATAGGCGTTGGCGATTTCGACAAAATCCCACCACATGGGCGTTGCATAGGTGACGGTGCCGTTGCCGCCAAACTCCAACGGTTTTTTCGGCAGCACCGTGCCGGAGGCGATATCCGTGCCCGCCTTGCTGGTACCGTTGGTGGTGTGGTTGGTGCCGCAGAGGTAGATATCCACCCAGGTGCGGCCAGAAACCAGGGCCATGCCCTTGGGGTCGCAGAGAGGCCGCCACTTGAGATCCCATAAGGAAAAGGCGTTGATCCCGGCGATTGCATCCACATCCGCCTGAGTCCAGATCATGCCGTTGCCGGTGGTGGCAAACGAGCCGCCCGCCACAGTCTCGCCAGGGGCAACCAGACCGTAATGGAACCCGCCCATGAGGCGGCTGTTGCTGATGTCATAGCCGGTGGGGGCGGTGAAAGAGACATCGGCCCGCACCGTGCCGTCGGTGCAGGCATACCAGGCATAATCGATGCCAGCCGACATTGAGGGCATCACCAGCGCGGTGTCGGCTGCAAATGTAATTGTTTGCCCGGCCACCTCGATTGACGTGCCAGCTTTGATTGAGAGGGTTTCCGCACCGGTTTTAATGAGCGCAACGGACATTGGGTCGAGTTTGTAGAAGCCATAGGGCACGAGATTGGCGATCAACCCTTGTGCTTGTAATTTGGTTATAACCTCATCATCCGCCGTGGCCGGTGCCGCCTTAAACACCTGCGTGGACAAGCCACCAAGTGCCGCCTTGCCAGCCAGTGCCGTGGTTATGGTCGCGGCAAAGTCCGCATCATCTCCGAGGGCGGCAGATAACTCGTTCAGGGTGTCCAGGGCACCGGGTGCGCCATCCAGGAGAGCATCAATAGCCGCTTTTAATCCTGCCGGATGCACGGCCCTGGTGTTGTCTGTGCCGGTCAGAGTCTCCGCACTGGTCGCCAACTCCACATGCCCCGCCGCGGTCTCGCTGGCCGCCTTGGCTTCGTGGATCGCCACATCATTCTTGGTGGCCAGCACCACTGAGGGGTCAATTTTCAACTCAACCTCTGCAGCGTTACTGGTTTCCATGATGTAGCGGAGATATAGATCCTTGCCGCTGCCCTGGGCGAGGGTCGGCTTATAGGTCTCGGGGTATTTGCCGATGCCGATCATGTCGCCCTCATCGTCAAAGATACCCACCTCGCGGATATAAAAATTGCCGACATCTTCGGGGATCACCGCCTCAACGATCACATAGGTTTCGTTATTCGGATTGATGTAGATGGAGTTGATCGCCCCGCTCCATACCTGGTTGACCAGGGCGGTTTGATCTTCGCTGGGGCTGTAATAATCGCCGCCGCCGTCGCCGGCCTTCATGGTGGCGAAATCCACCGATGTGGAATTGGACTGAGCATTGGCCAGCTTGGCCTTGCCGAGTGCGGTCAGGATTGTGTAAAAGGTCTCATCCGCCATGATTATCTCCTTATGCGGCTTGTGGGTAAACCGTCACGGTTTCGACGGCATGAAAGGTCGTCGCGTAGTTGATAGTGCCTACCTGCTCAAGTTCGGTGATGGCATATGGGTAAACCGTCACCGTCTCGCCGGACAACAACGTAGTGGCCAGCACCCGCGAACCGTAGGCGGTGAGGTATACCAGCAACGCATCCAGCCATGAGCGGGTGTTTTTATATTCGTTGATCAGCCTGGTCATCTCATCCCAGGAGTTAGCATCCGCGCCGCTGGTCACGAGGTCGACATGGACTTTAAAATGGCCAGGGTCTCCGGCATAATCAAACCACTCCTCCACCGCCCCGGCACCGACTGCCGCCTTGACCGCCTCCTCCACCGCTGCCGGGGTGCCTTTGCGCATGTGCAGGATGTAGGCTTTTTTGATAGTGGCCCGCTTAGCCGAGTTCGGCCAGGCCGGGTTCCAGTAGTCAACGTGCAGCTCCCAGGCCAGGGTCGAGAGCAACGGTTCCTCGAGTTCGTCAATCCGCGACCAGATGTTAATCAACTCGATATTGGCCGTGGTCTTAGCCAGCACCGAGTCCAACGCCTCGGCAGCGGCGCGGATGGTCGGATCACCGGAGATGGAGGGCGGCAACAGGTCAATAAATTTGACATCGGCAAGAGACTTAGCCATCCTCAAGGCCTCCATAGGTCAAGGTGACCGTGCCTTCCTGGGCGATCTCGCCGTCGTCACGGCTCAATACGGTATAAACCGGGGCGGTGATGGCCAACCGCTTAGCCCCTGCCGCCTTCACCCGGCTGATCAACTCATCCGGGTTGATGTCGCGGCCGATCACTAACCGCTGCCACTCCAGATATTCATCCGTGGCCGCTTCAACTTCCGCCTGGATTTGGGCGGAGAGGGCCGAATCGGCGGTGGAGATGTAATAGGTGGCGGTGAGGTCATAGGGCTCAGCGGTGGGCGCTTCGACCGTCACCTGATCGGTGAGGGGGCGGCGGGTCTTAGCCGAGACCGCCGCAGCCACCAGATCAAGGATGTCCTGGGTCGGGATCTCGCCGCCTGTGAGCAGCGGTTTAATCGATACTGATACAGCCGATGGAGAGCTGACCGACACATCAACAATGTCCTGGTGGGCGGTCTTGGCCCAGTATTCATACGCGCCATCCGGCCCAGCCACGGAAAGCCGCTCCGGTGATAATTGGATCCGCTCCCGGTAGCGGTCATTTTCTTCGATCTCCGCGCCACCGCTTGATTCGGTGGTGTTGCTCACCGAGACGATGTAGGGGTTGTCGTTGACATCCACCAGCCGGTTAATCTGCCCCGCCACATACCCGTTGCCGGCTTCGCCCACGGTCTCGCACTGGACGGAGACATCAACATAGGTCTGGCCGATGGCGACCTCGGCGGAGGCGGTGGTGGCAAACATCAACTGGCCATCAGGGGTCACACGGGTGGCGGTGGGAATGGTCACCGCAAAATCAAGAATCGCATCCAGGGAGAACCGCACCGTGGTGATCGCGGCGGTGGCGGCGAGGCGCTCGGTGTCGGTCATCACGCCCTTGTGGTCGAGGTAGTCGTCATTTGCATAACGAAGCAGATTATTTTTGCCGGTCTGGTCGATCAACTGGTTTTGCTGGGCGACGATGGCAGCCAGCCCCTCCAAAAACAACCGCACCGGGTCACCCTTAGCCAGGCTCACCTCGGCAATGGCCTCATAGGCGGTGAGGACGGCGCTTTCAACTTTGGCGGCGTCGGTCTCGCAAAATGTGATATCCGGCAGGCTGTTAATATCCATCTCTAATCCTTATCCGCACTTGTGGGATCATTCGGCCGTCCATGACATCGGACTCGATCCAGTTCACCGCCGTTACCTTGACCCGTGGCTCGTATTTTTCCACCGCGTCGACAATGGCGGGGAGTGCCCTGGTCATGGCCGCCATGGTGGGCATATCCAAAAAGGTTTGATCAACCCCGAATTCCCGATCCAGTGGGACCGAGCCCTTGGGGGTGGTGATGATGGTGCGCACGTTCTGGTATATTTCTTCAAGGCCGGTGGCACCGATCACCACCGCCGTGGTGGATGCGGAAATATCAACTTCCATCCGGGATATACTCCTTGAGTTTGAGGGTCACCTCGGCCAGCAATAAGCCGCCGGATCCGTCATGGCGTTTATGCTCTTCGCCGATCTCTTCCAGCACGAACTTGCCCACCACCTTGCCGCCGATCACCAGAGTTTTTTCCTGCCCCGCGTCGCGGATCTCGCGCATGGACCCCAGTTCGGTTTCCGGATCAAGGCCGAGTTGAGCGTCCAGCCGAACAGAAAGGGTCAGTTCCTCCAGGCCGGGGCCGAGAAACTCCAGCCGGGGTTTGCCCTCAGCAACCACATGCTCGGCAAACCGGGCCGACCCCTTGCGGGACATCTGTTGCCAGGTGCGGATTCTGTCCGCCGAGGTCTCGAAAACTATTTCACCGAACGATCCCAGTTGCATTACGCACCATTCACAAAAACGTTGGGGCTCCCGGTGGACATGGTGCTGCCACAGTCAACCGGGTCGCCGATTCGGCATTTTGCCTTGCCGTTGACAAACACGTCGGGGCTGCCTGCGGCGGCTGATCCGCCATGAGGCTCACACGTCGCGCAGCCATGAGACTCCCAGGCATCGCCCACCCGGTGAGCGCCAAGGCCGTTGACAAACACGTCCGGCGACCCTTCCGCGTTGGCGCGGGCAGGGTAGCAACCGTGGCCGCTGCCGGTGTCGGTATGTCTATGCGCTGCGGGCATCGTTTGTCCTTTTTAGTTTTCGTAGATTGGGTTGCCCTTCAGGGTGAGCGATCCGTCCACATCGAGCAGCATGTCACCGCCCACCGACCAATTGACATCGCCCTTGACCTCCACCGTCAACTTGCCGCTGGAGCGGTCATATTCAACGAACCCTCCATCTTTCATGGCGATATGCCGCTTATTCCTATCCGCCACCGGCACCCCGTCCACCGATTGATAAAACGCACCAAGGACAAACCCCTGCTCCAGGCCGATGGGCAGAAACAGGCAAACCACCTGCTCGCCCACATCCGGGAGCCAGTAGTCCTGATCATCTTGTACCTTACGAACCAGCACCGGCAGGGGGCCGCTCAACATATTGCCGCTGTCCGGCAGCTTCACGCGCACGGTGCCTTTAGCATCCTGCACACTCGCCACCTCACAGACCCGCACAGTCTGCGCAAGTTTCGCCTCGAGTACGGCGATCCGGTTCATCAAATCGGCGAGTGACATTAGTATCCAAGCTCCCGGTGGATAGTGAGGGCGACGGTATATCCCGCGCTACTCCGGTCATAAGCATGGACAGCGGTGTCGATGAAATACTTGCCGTCGTATTGACCAAAATCCTTGGCGGTGATATTGAGCCCGGCAACCATGCCGGTGTGACCAATTAAGGTCAACGAACCCTTGACCTCGTTTTTATTCTTGCGCCGCAATTCCGACTTAGCCACCCGCTGGGCAGCGGCCAGGCTCTCCACCCTCCGGTTGACCTTAAGCACCTCGCCCACGGTCGGGCCATTCTCAGGGGTAAAGGTGTAGGCCTGGTCGGCCTTGGCCGCTGGATCCTGATAACTAACCTCACAAGCCCGGTAGATGTCGTGGGCCTTGTCGGTGAAGCGATAGGTCTTGCGGCTTCTCGACAGCCTGTAAATGGTGAAACTCGCCGCCTTGGCCTCGAAATCCTTGCCCGAAAAGATGATCAACTTTTCATCCGCCACCTTAAGGTTGAGGCCGTTCTCCTCGCAGACACGGGAGAGGAACGACAGGTCCGATTCCTCGCGCTGGTCAATACGGGTGAAGTCCACCACCTCGGCCTCGTAATAAACAGTCAGGCCGTGGTTGCCGGCGATGGTGCCGGCAACCTCGCGAAGGGTGATGGACTCCCAGGCAACAGTCTTTTTTTCAGCCCGGATTGATTTACTCACCGCCGCCGAGGCGGCCTTGATGGTGATCCGCTCCGGCGGGCCGGACGGCTCGATCTCATCTATCTCGAACACCCCGCAATCCAAGGCGGTCATTTCACCGTCAACCTCGGAGATAATCCGGGCGGTGAGCTTGGCACCCTTGGCCGGATACCATGCCGATTTCCACCGACCGTCCCGATCCTCAAGGGTGATCTGCAGATCATCCGCTTTGCCGCCGCTGTTATCGGTGTAGCTAAACCCCACAACAAACGGCGCAATAGCCGCCGAGATGTCATAGGAATCGTAGGTTATCTGCAGGGATGCTTGTTTCATACGGATTCCGCCCAGGGAGGTTTCGGGAACAGGGTAGGTTGCGGCGAGACATCCGGCACAGTCAACATCACCCCGGCGCTAAAAATCACCGTATCCGCGTGGGTCGGATTAGCCGCGATCAACTGACCCATGAGCAACTCGGAGCCGAGCAGATCCTTGGCTAACTGATCCCACATCTCGCCCTGACTGGTGGTGTGTGTCCTAACTGCCATAAGTGAGCCTCTTGTCGCCGTTCAAAATTCGCTCGATCATTTCTTTGAGCCGCGCCTCGCTGGCTTGCATAGCCTGATCAACCTGGGCGCGGGCCTCCGGAGATACCCCGCCCGGCATATTAATGGTGGGGGAAATAGTGATAGTGATAGGGCCGCTGCCGGATGCCGCCGGGCCGGATTGACCAGGGCGGACGGAAATCGGGGAGGCCTGTCGGACTTGCGGAGCCGGGGCGGCGACAGCCAGCGCCGGGGCACTGGCGACCATGGTGGCGGCGGTGGCGGCCCTGACCGTCTTCATCGCCTTTGGCGAGGCGGCAACGGACTTAGTCTTGCTGAATATCGCCTTGCCGGCCTTGGCAGCCAGACCAGCGGGAGAAAATGACATCAACTTGGCGGCAAGCCCGCCGATCATCTTCATTTTGTTCCATACCCAGTCAATCCCCTTACGGAACGGCTCCCACTTATTGTAAAGAAGCACCCCAACCGCACCCAAAGCCACGGCCCCGGCAACCACCAAACCAATGGGGTTGGCGGTCATGGCGGCATTGAGCGCCCACTGGGCACCGGTCATGATCCCGGTGGCGATAGCGGAGGCCTTTTGCGCGATGGCCAGGCCGAGGGTGCCGGACCTGGCGGCGGTGAGAATGGAGCGGGTGACCATCAAAACCTTTTGTGCCTTGAGCCACCCACCCACCACAAAGGTGGACGCATACCCGGCAGCGATCCCGGCGGCGTTCATGGCAATCAACCCAACGGCGGTAAAGGTGACGACCTTGGTCAGGGTGGGGAATTTTTCCGCACCGGCGGCGGCGAAGCCTGTCACGGCGGCAAGACCGCCCATGGCCGCATTCGCACCGGGGAGCAGCACCCGCGCAAAGCCGTCAGCGGTGACGGTGAGACTGCCTTTCAGCTTGTTAAATTGGCCAATAGCTGACTCGGTAAACTTCTTGACCTCGCGGTCGGTGAGCCCCTTCGACCCTTCGATCACATCTTTTTCGGCGGCGTGCAACTCATCGAGCTTATTGATCAGCGGCACGAACCCGCGGGCACCCTCATCACCGAAAATCTTCTGAATAGCCTGGGCGCGTCCATCCAGATCATCACCAAAGGTTTCGTCCAGGGACTTTTTAATCCCATCCATAGTGGCGATCATATCCAGTTCGCCCGCCTGGTTGCGGACAATCTCGGTGCCCCATTCCTTTTGAGCCCGGCCAAGATTACGCAGGACGGCATTCAGGGCGGTGCCTGCCCGGCCACCTTGCAAACCGGCGCTGTTCAACTGGCCGAGCAAGGTCACGCCCTGAGCCAGCGGCACATTATAGTTGGACATACCGGCGGCCCCCTCCTTGAGGGACTCGCCGAGCTGACCGAAATCGCGGATCTGGAATTTGAACTGCACCTTGGTGAGCAGGTCACCGATCCGGGCCATCTTCTCCTCGGTGGATCCGGTGAGAGTGTCGCCCATGTTGTTGTAGGTGGTGGCGATCACCTCGCCCACCTGTTCGGTGGCACCCCGTGTCACACGGGCGACCTTGGCCACAACCATAGATGCGGCATTGGCGGCGTCGGCGGCAAGCCCGGCGGAGTTGAGGGCATACTGGGCATCGTAGGCGTCGGAGTAAGAGGCCAACCCGGATTTGGCGATAGCCTTGGCCTGATCCTTGGCCTTGGCCATAGCGAGACCCTTGTCCGCCGCGTTGATCACGGTGGAGAGCCGGATCTCTGATTCTTGGATTTGCGCCGACTGCACCATTGGGGCAGCAAATGCAGCCACTGCCACACCAGCGCCCAACATCCGGCCCTGGTAATCGTCACGCTTTGACAGATTGGCTTTTTGCCGACTGGCGTTCTTGGCAAAGGCGGCCTGAGATTTACGGGCCGCATCAATGGATTTAGTGAGGCGGTCGGTGTCTTTCCGGAGATTCTTGGTAGATACCCCGGCGGCAGCAAGGCCACCCCGGAGCCCCTGGAGGGTTTGTTGCTCGGCGGCCAGCTTTTCCTTGAGCTTATGCGCCCGGTCCTGGGCGCGGGCAAATTCCTGCCGGAGTTTCTTGGTCGGCTTGGCGGTGTTTTTCAGCTCGGCAGCCAGCCGGGCAGACTCAGCCTGAGCGGCCCGCATATCGGCCTCGGTGCCACGCAGCCCTCGGCGTAGGTTGGCGAACTTGGCGGCGTTGGCCTTGACCTTCTCCAAGCCCTTGATCTCGGCACCCAGACCTTTAACGGTTCGAGCAGCCGAGCCAAAAGCACGGTCAAAGCCGGAGCCCTTTCCGGCTCCTATCTTAAAGTTGACGCCAAATGTTTTCACTACTCGCCTTTATCCACGGGGACAACCCGCTCGCCGGTTTTAAAACATCGCTGCAATTCATCAAGCGGCAGCGACAGCCAATAGTCATACGAGGTGTGAAACCGGGCGGCCATACTCAGGCAGACCGCCCGGATGTCGGTTACAAAAAATCGTTCACCCGCTCCGACAAAATATTAATGTCGGTGGCATCCATCATCAGCACATCCTCGAAGGCAAGCCCGCAGGATTTGCCGATGAAACGCATCATCCGCTCGCCGGATCCGATGGACCCGTAATCCTTTGCCGGGGTGACGGCCTGGATTTCCCGGTCCATGTCGAGCTGGTCCTTACCGGTGAGTCGGCGGGGGGTGACCTCGGTCACTTCCCGATCGCCTAAATTAAGCGGATGGTTGAGGGTGTGAACCCCACCAGACTTGGTTGGAGGCGTGGGCGGTGGGTTTGGATTATCCGGCACCACGTTTTGATTTTTGTCTTTAGGCGGCATCACTCAAGCCCTCACTTGCCAAGATTAGCCCGAACAGCGGCGAGATAATCCACGCCGTCGATCACGCAGATATAGTTGTATTTGTCGATTTCGATCTCTTCCGTGCCATCGAGCCAAAGTTTCATATAGACAACCTCAAACTCGTTCTCGGAATCCTGTGGTTTACCAACAGCGAGTTTGCCAAGATTTGTTTTCTTAGGCATCGCCTTAACCACTACCTTGACAGGGGTAGGCACATATTCACCCGATCCAGAATCATACATCTGGATAGATCCGCGCATGTCCAGATGATGCGCCTTGGGCGCAGCCAAACCGGTGACGTTGCCGGTGATAGTGCGGAATTTTATCCCCACAGACATCGATTTAAAGTGGCCGAGAACAGGACTCTCGACTTCTCCAGCAACACCGGCACCGCCAACGGTGTCGGTCATCGGATCAAGGCTCGGCAGGGTGATGTCCGCCGCACCGAGCATTTCGTTACCATCGTTATAGATGGCGAAGTTGATCAATTTCTCAGGGATTTTTCCCATGGTCGTATCTCCTTATGACGCTACCGGCTTACCCGAAAAGGGTATCCAAATAGGTCGGATCGTATTCGAGGATAAAGTTAATCTCCCGGGCCGGGCTGGGCGGGGTGATATACACATGGAATTTGATGATGCCGTCCATCAGATCGGTGGTCGGGTTTTCATCATCGTTGAATTCCACCCGACCGCCGAGGATGTACTCGCGGGCGGCGAGGCCGTTGAGCCAGATGTTTGCCGAATCGATCACGGTCTCCACCAGCCGCCGAGTGATGGGGGCGTCGATCTTCTGCCACCAGGTCAGGGTCAGGGTGTTGCCGATCCAGTTAAACATCCGCCGGATGGGCAAGAATGCGTCCTTAACATCGGTCACCGCCGGATATGCGCCGGTACGGTTGCCCCAACACTTCCAGCCGCCCACGAAATTAAGAGCGGTGATAACGCCGTTGCCGTTGAGATAGGCCGCCTGGTCCTGGCCGAGCCACACCTCTTCGCCACCAACCACGGCGGCGGTCATCTGCAGCCGTTCGTTGCTGGGTGACTTGTAAGGGATATCGTCATGGGCGGCGTCAGTCTGGCAGATCAACCCGGCCAACTGGGTGGAGAGCCAATACTCATCATCACCGAGCTGGAGTTTGGGCCAACAGACCGCCATCTGCTCATCGGTGAGATTGTTGTCATTCTTGTATGCCGGGGCCTCGGTATAAAGATCCACGGTCTCGGGCATATCAACCAGACAGATGGCCTTAAAAACGCCGTTGATGTTGCCCGCCTTGGCATCCATCACCGCCGCCACCGCCGGATCCTGCGACCAGCCGTTAGCAACGATCTGTCCAGGCACCAGCCGGAAGCGCGGGAAAACCTCGTTGATCAGTTCAAGGCCGGTGAGGGCTCCGGTACCGCCATCCACGCCGCCGATGATATCGTCGGCATCGACCAGGGTCGGGTCGCCGTATTCATAGCCGCGCAGGATGGACTCATCGGCGGCAATAGCGCCGGTGGCGATCCTGGTCACCAGACCGGTGATCAGGTCAACGCTGTAATCGGTATCCAACACATAGGTGGTGGTGCCGGTGGAATCCTTGATCACCAGAGTCGCGTCGAGGATGCCCTCGTTAGGGAGCTGCAGATCGTCGCCGACAAAATCCTGGCTCGCCTCGGCGACGCTGGTTTTATGCACCGCCGGATCAAAGACGTTGATGAACACCACCGGGGACACGGCAAAGAGCGCGAAATGTGATTTGATAAACTCGCAGAGGGTGTACTTCTCCCAGTCCGTGTTGTAGCCCATGGCCAGCACGGCCTCGGCATAGGTATAATAGAGACCCGGCTCATTGACCGGGCCCATTGCGCCACCGGCCAGCATGTGAACCGGAGCGGTACCGACTACCACCGGCAGCGAGGCCGAGACCCGGCGCGGCGGCAGGATAGAGGTCGGCTGTTCCGTGATTGTTACGCCATGGTCGTACATTATTTAGCCCCCCGCGACGCCAGGTATTTCCGCAGCGTCTCACTATGAGCCCGGTTCAAGAGCGAGCCCTTTTTCTTTAATTGCTGCCGGGCGGTGGAGAGATCAGCCACCGGCACAAACAACGCCTTCATTTCCCGATCGTCTTTCACGGCGGCCGCCAAATGCTCAGGCAACCCGCCCCGGAAAATCTGAAACTGACGCAGTGTGATTTCTCCGGCCATGTTTGGGCCGACATAGGCAAGCGAAGCGGCGGCGGCCTTTTTTCGTGCCGCTAACCTGTCGACGTTTGCCTTATGTGCTTTACCGTCCTTGGCCTCTTGGGAGGCCAAATACTCCTTGGTCGGCCCCTTCTTACCTTTGTCTTTACTCTTCGAATCCTGCGCCATGATCCTGCACCTCCTCAGTGACTGATAACGGTTTGGTTACCGGCGGCAACAGCCACCTGGTGTTGATGGTGATGTAGTAATAGGGGTGGGGCTGGCCTCCGGCTTCTGAGCCGTCGGAGTCACGCACCCCGGCTTTCCACTTGATGGGATATTGCAGCTCGTATTTGTTTTCGAGCAGGCCGGAGCCCTCGCCCACATTACGGAGAGCGAGCCGGGCCTTGTCGTTCATCTTGTGGATCTCGATCACGCCTTCCTCGGCTGCGGAGTCCGGCGGCACCCAGGCCCCGATGATGATGTCGATCCCGACCTCCGGTTTTTCTTCTGCCGGATCCTCGCCGTCGGTAGCCCGCACGATAAAGAAAGGAAAGTCTTCGCCCTGTTCGGCGGTGGACCGTTTGGGCGGCAGTGCCCCGATGATAATGCGGGGGGTGACCATATCACCGCTGGGCGGCGACGGTGCCCACGAACCGGCAAAGGTTGCAAGCAAAAATTCCTTGAGCGCCTTTTGCAAAAAGTAGGTCATCTGACATTGGCCTCGTAGTTCAGTTCATGCCGTAAATGCTTGAAAAACTCGGCGGGCACATCCGCCTCAAACATCTCGACAACTTCCTCAACGGTGTCGTTGATCGGCACCGCCGCCTTGACCACCGGGAACCGGCCAAGCAGGCTTGGGTTGCCGCCGAAGCGGTCACCCTTGCGGTGCCGGGTCGGATACCGGGCCGGGTCGTAATACTTGCTGCCCAACCGGATCCACACCTTTTCCTTGCCGGTGTATATCCGGCCGACAAACGCGCCGGGATGACTCTGCCGGCCAACCTTGACCCCGCTACCGGTCTGCACAGGGCGACCAATCCGGGTGGCATCCACCGGCATGGTGCCGATAAAGACATCCGCTTCGGTGGCACCCCGGCCGATCTTTGATACAAACACCCGGTTGTGTAATGCCCGTTGAGGCATCCGCTCTTTTTTAGCCACCGCCTGAATGACTTTTTTACTCATCCATTTGGCGGTCTTGCGCAGGGCGCGGAGGCGGGCGGTCTCGGCTTGTTCCACCGTGGCCGTGAACCTTGCCACCTCGGCATCAATGGCGGACTCTTCGATGTCGATCCGGATCATGAGCGGTTCCTTTCCAGATTGATTTCCACCATGCCGTCGTCGGTGATCACCGAGCCGACCCGCCATGACTCGCCATTCAAAGTCGGATACTGTTCCGGCACCGGCAGAACCGGGAGATCAGCCTCGGCAACAAACATCCGCTTGCGCTCGATGCTGTAGCCGTCATAGCCGTGCTTGGCGGCGTCAAACTCCACATCCTCCACCGAGGCCGGGATATCTTCCGTGCCGTCGAACTCCACCAGATCCCCGAATTCCTCGGGGTTGGTGAAGATGGCGGCGTCTGCCGCCAGTTGATCCTTGAAGGCGGGCATTACTTACCGAGCTTATTTGCAGTTGCACCGAGCCCCATCACATTAGCGACCGCCCAGGTCACCATATTGGAGGCCTGACCCTGAGAGATAGCCGGGACGGCAGCCAAGAGGAGATCAATAGCTTGGCCGTGTTTGGTCTCGGACAACATCTTGCTGCCCGTCTCCTTGATCTTGCGCTCGGCGATCTCCTCGACGGCCATCACCGACCGAAGCGCGGCAGCTTCGGCAAGCTGCTGGGTGCCCTGGTTGATCTTGATCCCGGTTTTCTTGTGCAGATACCGGGTGCCGAGAGCCAAAAGAACGACGGCCAATCCTTGCAAGCCAGTGATCAACAACGGGCTGACTACATTTGCGATTAAGTGTTCCACGGGTTATCCCTCCCACATCATGGTCATAAGATTATGGGCACGTTGACCCGGCTTATCGCCGACCTGTCGAGCCCACCGGCTGTCTTTCATCTCGGCGGAGGCGCGGGCAAAATCACCGGCCTCAACCGCCGCGAGCATCTTTTTAAACTTTGAGAACCGCGACAAACCGAGGTTGAAGCACATATCAGCCAGGGCGCGTTGGCGTTCAGGCGTGAGGCCGTCGAAGCCGTAGACCACCGTCCGCAACTCGCTCCGCACTCGGATGATGTCGTTGCGCAGCATGGCCAGCGCCTCGGCCTCGGTGATATCATCGCCGAACACCCAGTCGCTTTTCCGCTGCCGGATCATCTGCAACTCGGACGGAGTGAGCCCGACGTCATCCAGATTGCGGCCTACGCCGATGGTGAGTTTTTCGGCTGGGCATTTGTAGGCTTTCAGCCGCAAGGCTTCATGGCGGATTAATTGCTGCTCAAGCTCTTTGTCTGTTTCGATCATTTCAATTCACCAAATCCTTGATATCATCCTCATCCACCTCGCCGCCGGTGGCCATCACCACCAACACGCGCCGGATGGCCTTAATGTCGTGGGCTAACTCCTTTGCCGCGCAATCCTCACAGTCTTTGATTTTGACGAATCCTGGCGCGGTCAGGCGGCCAAACAGAAGTCCGACCGTGAGCTTTACCCCCTCATAGAATGCAATTGAGACGACAAACAGAACTGCAGCCAGCGGCAAAGGAATTGACCCCATGATCTCAGCCCTCCTTAGCCATCTCAGCCACCGCCGCGTCACGATCCCCGGCGCTGATTTGCCGATTGCCGAGAAGCTCCTCGATAGCTTTTACCTGCGGCTTGCCGCCCTGGGTGAAGTGATCCGGGTTGGCCTGGTCGAGCTTGCCGATGGCCTCAATGATCTCGGCCTGAGTTACCGGCGCTGCCGGAGCCTCACCCTCGACCCATTCAGCCTTGCCCGCCTTGACAAGGATTTCCGCGTCCTCGGCGGAAACCTCATCCGGCACCATGTGAGTGGTGCCGAGCCCGAGGCGGCGCTTGTCGCCGCCCCAGGAGTTGTCTTGCATCTTGATTACCGTTGCTGCCATGGTGCTGACCTCCAAAGAATCAGGTGATTAAGATCAGCCGCCCAACTTGGCCTGAATAGTGGCGTCATCAGCGGCGGCGGCGGCAAAAGCGCAACCAACCAGAGTATTGGCGGTGGCCACGTTGGTGATGTTCTTGGCTGTATCGTCCCAGTAAATATCCGCGCCCTGACCGATGGCGGTTGCCGCGACCTTGGGCAGCTCGAAAACCTCGCAGGTTGCAAGCTGGCCGGATGCGCCGTCGGCGATATCGCCGAGAGCGACGCAAAGACGGTTACCAACCAGGACAGGATCGCCGCTGGCAATATTGGAGCCGGTGGAGTTGGTGTAGGGCATAGCCTCGCCCGGTTGAATATGATTTTGTGCCATGGTGGTGCCTCCTCGAAAGGTTGGTTGTCACGCCCGCCCCTCAAACGGAGGCGGGTGCGGTTATTCCATCAGCCCGGCTTATGCGCCGGCGTTTTTGTTGATACCTGCGTAATCGACCACACCCGCGCCGAAGTCATGGCGCACCTTGACCACCAACGAATCGGAGGCGAACTCCACCTCATCATCGATAAACGGCTGGGCATCGCCCATCAGGTAGGCGGCCTCAATGGCCGGGGCCTGGTTGGGATGGCCTACGAGGTAATAAGCGGTGGCGGAGTCGTCGGACAAACGGCCCTCGGCGATGGGGGTGAGCTTGCCGGCCCACGGGTTAATGACCCCGGCTGACTTGTTGTCGTCCGGGAGAGAAGTGGAGCGGAGCAGGATCTCGGCGTCGGTTTCCAGCTCATCCGGCACCAGTAAGAAGGCGGGGCGGATGTTGAGCCGTGCGCCGTTCATGCCCTTCTGTGCCTTCATCTTGGTGCGACCAGCGGAGAGGCCAGCGGAACCAAGAGCAGCGGCGGTGACGATATTATTGTGGTCGGCATGGAACAACGCTTTGCCGTCGCTCATCGCCGGGTTACTGGTGAGCAGGGAGTACACCGCATCATCCTCGAAGCGAACGGCGGCGAAACCGAACATGGTCGGAATACGGGTAAACGCCCGGACATCATCGTTGATGATCATGGTCCGGGTAAGCTTGACCTTGCGGCCCTTGGTGATCACCCGATAGCTCTCCTGAGAGTCGGCAAACTTGGCGGTCTTATATTCGCCGTTCTCGTCCATATCATCCAGATCCGGAGACTCGGAAAATTTGATGCCGTGCATCTCTTTAAAGTCCGGCGCGTCGACAACAGCGACCCACTGTTTCCAGGTCGAAGGGGCCTCATGATATGCGCCGAGGAGATGCTTGCCGGTGACTGCCGCCATGATGGCCGGGAAATCACTGGAGCTGGCAGGGCTCAAGGCACGGGCGGCGATGATCCGGCGATCCATGCCACGGGTGCTGATACCGACACCTTCCAGACTCTCGCGAGCCAGATCGAGGAGAGACATCCCCCGGAAAATATTGGATCCCTCGGAGGGTTTTTCAACCCGACGACCGCCGCGCAAAACAAGGCCATCAATGGCAGCGGCGCGGAACTTTTCGCGGCCTTCGGTGCCGACCTCGATACTCAAGCCACTGCCTGCGCCAAGGGCGGGGCCGCGCTCTTTGAGCTTCTCGAAGATCTTTGCCCGAGCCTGATCCAGAGAGACGCCCTGATCAACCAGACCACGGCCAAACTCGGCGTCCAGACCGGCAACGGAAACGGCGTCATTGATACCGTTGACCCGCTCGCGCTCGGCGCGCTGGCCCTCGGCGATCTGTGCCTGGACTTGTTCAGAGGTCATCCCCTGCCCACCGGCGGCGCGGCCCTGGTCTCCCTCTGCAGGTGCCGGAGCCTGGGGCGCGGTGCCCTGGTCGCCTCGGGTGTTGGTGTCGGGGGCCTGGTCGGCCCGATGACCGCACGCGCAACGCTTGCCGTCGAAATCTTTTCCGCATTCTGGACATTTGTGCATGGTGTTTCCTCCATCGTGGTGTTGTTGACGGCCTTCATCGGCCCCCGGCCCACTCATCAGGGACCGTACTTTCGCTAAATTATCCGCGCCGATGGGCACCAGCGAGAGTTCCCGCAGTTCCCAGCGCGTCGAGACCTTAACCGGCCCCTCGTATGATTTGCCGTCGATGATCTGCTTTTCGCCTTCCGGCACCCAGTACGATTCCGTGACCCGGTAGCCCACCGAAACATCAGTGATATGGCCCTCGCGAACCTTGGTCGCGGCGTCTTGGCCCTCTTGCACGCTGGAAAATTCAACCCGGCAATCCTTGCCCGGCATCCCGTCAACGTCGCAATCCAGAAAATCAGAGGCAGAGCCGAGGACATCGGCAACCGAGTAGCGGCTATGGGTATCGAGCAAACGCACATGGTCGCCATCAGGCAGGACCATGCCGGCACTGACCAGGATCTCGTTGACGAAATCCCAACGCTCCCAGTCAAACACCATCACCGGCTGTTCGACGGTGGCCACAAAACGAACCGAGTTGGTTTCCTCATCAAAGGTCGCAGGGTTGGCGCGCATACCAGCGGCACGGGCGGAGAAGCCGTAGGTCAGACCCCGACTTTCCATCTGTTTCCGGATCCGCGCTTTCTGTTCAGGCGTTAGGGCCATTCTTGTTTTCCTCCAACAGCTTTTGATTCTTCGCCCGCAGTTCATAAAGTTTGGTGAGCTGCCCTTCCTCGCGGATGGCCTCATCCAAGGTTTCATTCCAATCCTCGCCTTGCCCGGCGTTGATTTTGGTGCGGGTAGTGGTGGTGTTTTCGATCCCCTGATTGGCGGCTTTACTGTCTTTCAACGGGTCAACCCACATCCAGCCGGGGTTCTGCCAGGTGACTGCTTCGTGATACGGCAGCGGGTCGAATGCGTAGTTACGCAGCTCCGGCAACTGGCCGTCCATCCACGCAGCCTCGAGGAACCAGGCCCATAATTTGTTGTTGAGTTTTTCGTTGAGGAAAAATTGCTGACCGCCGTAGGAGAGCCGGTTCTCAAGACTCCCATCCCGGCCAGATGAATATGATGAGTTGGATCGATCGTTACTGAATGACTCGTAGCTCATCCCGGCCCCGGCAGACATCCCGCGCACACCCTCCCGGACAAAAGGCTCATACTGATTGCCGGGCCGGTTATGCTCGGCGATCTTGATATCTGCCCCGAACGGCAACTTTTGGATACGGCCCGGATCGATATAGTCGGGCAGGTCGCCCCAACCCACGCCGGTGTCGATGGTGGCGGCCTGAGTGCTGGGGATACCAATCCCCGCGCCGGGGCCATCCGGGTATGCTGATTTGACGAACACCCCAAAGGCGGCGGCCAACTTGGCCCCGATCATCTCAATCCCTTTGTATTCGGAGATGTCGTAAGACTCGATTATGATGGCGGCCAGCCAAGAGATCCCGCGAGTTTGCGAGGCGCGGCGGCGGTCGAAGATATAGATCATGTCCGCCGCGTCGATCCGGCGGGATTCTCCGGCCACTCCCATAAACAGATAATCGCCGGGGTGACTCTCCAAGATATGGTAGGCAACGGCCTTTCCGGTCTCGGCGCTCACTTCCACGCCGCGCCGGCCGATGTTGCCGTTTGAGAGCGGGCCGTCGATCCGGGCGTCGAGCATGTCGCACTCGATCACCTCCAGGCGCAGCGGCACGATCCCTTTCAGCGAGTTGTCCCACACCCGGTGGATGAGGATCTCGCCGTCGATCCAGATATGGCGGAGGATCAACCGCTGCAGAGCGGCAACGGAATCATGGCCGGTGACATCGGCATACCGCGCCCAGCGCGACCACAGCCCCTCGACCTTGTTGTTGAGATTGGTGTCCAGCTCGCCGGACGGCTTTTTGAAACAGGCCTGCGGGCGGATGCCCTTACGGACTACGTTGTTGCAAATTTTATCGATGGCCCCGGAGATGTAGCCGTTATTCTGGACCTGATCCCTCGCCCGGCCGGTGAGCCACTTTGAGGCGCGTTTGATCTCGGCGTCGGCGGACTTATTACGGGGACGCCAGTTTTTGTTCGGCCCGGCCAGCTCACCGGCAACATAGGTGCGGAGGACGTTGCGACCGTGGGTGTAAAATGCAGCGCGGGCAGGATTAAACAGACCGATGGTTCCGCCCACCAGAGAGGTAACCGCATCATAAGCCCGGCGGCGGAAGCCAACTGGTGATGTCTCGACCCGATCCGCCATCTATCGACGCCCTCCAAAGACAGTAACCGAGTGACCGAAGAGCCCACCGTTCTGACTGGCAGCAATCCGGGCCTCAAGTTTGTCAATCTCGTTGCGGATCTCGGAGAGGCTGGCACGGGTCAAACGGCGCTTGCCGATCTGATATTCCTGCGAGCCTTCAAGGATGGCTTTTTCGGCGGTCTTATAGAGAGCCAGACGTTCTTGCAGTTCGGTGGTGGTGGCCATTGATTCCTCGTTTGGTTTGCTTTGAGGGACAGTGTAGAGGAGGGGCGAAGAGAAAAAAAGAGGGTCGATACCACAGGTGGTACTGTACTAGCGGTGGTAACGTACTACTGGTGGTATAGTACCACTGGTGGTATCAAGTTGAAGGGTTGTGGCACAAGATGTGCAATTTATAGATGACGGACAAATAGGGGAGGCAGGAGGCGGTCAGGGCGAGGGGTCACGAAAAAGCCGCCGACCCTACAGAGAGGCCGACGGCTTTGGTTTTATGGCATGGGTTTTGCTAAATGGCAATGGCGAGGGGGCGGTTGTCCAAGGGGCTGCCGACCTTGGCCGGGGTGATTAAGTGCAGGTAGACCATGGTGGTCTCTATCTTTTTATGGCCGAGCAACCGCTGCAGCCGAGGCAGCACGATATCCTGCGCCCCCTCGGCATCTTCGAGCCAATGGGTCGCGAAGGTGTGGCGCATGGTGTGCGGCGTGACCCGCTTCACCAACCCGGCGCGGCGGCCGGCGTTGCGGATCTGCTTTTGCAGGGCCGACTCATGCAGGTGGTAGCGTTTACGCTTGCCGTCCGCAGAATCAAGGCTGAATTGAGCGGCAGGGAAAAGCCATTGCCAGCGCAACTCCCATGGGGCGGCTGGATATTTTCGAGCCAACGCACCGGGCAGACTCACCGCGCCGAGACCGGCGGTAACATCGCGTCCGTGCATTCGCTCGACTCGCTCGATCTGCCGCGACAGGTGAGGGGCCAACATCTGCGGCACAGGCAAAATGCGATCCCGATCACCCTTGCCACTGCGGACGGTGATGGTCATCCGGGCGAGATCGATATCCCCGACGCGCAACCGCAGACACTCCATGAGCCGCAGGCCGCAACCGTAAAGCAGGGCGGTCATTACCCACCAATCACCAGCCAGACAATCAAGCACCGCCCAAACCTCATCGCGGCTCAACACCGTCGGCAACCGGGGCTGACGCTTGCAATGCAAATAAGAGATATCGCCGAGGTCAATCCGCAAAACCTGCTTGTAAAGATAAACAACCCCACACAAGGCTTGCTTTTGCGTAGAGGCTGCAACCCGCTTATTGCTAACCAGACGGGTGAGGAATTGCCCAACCTCGGCGGTGCCCATTTCAGAAGGATGTCGCATCCCGTGAAACCGGAGAAACTCGCAAATCCAGTAAATATAGGCTTCAATCGTGCGGTCGCTCTTTCGCTGCAGCCGCATCAAATCCTTGACCTGGTCAAGCAGTTTTGGTTTTTGCTGAGTTGCCATAAGCGCCTCCGTTGTTTTGGTTATGCGGACGTTTGTCTGTGTAGTTGGATGTTATAAACCTTTGCCGCCTATGCACCGGTCAATTTCGCAGTCGGTTTCAGTATCTGGCACCCGGCACTCAATAGTTCGCTGGTATTCATTAACTCGACCCAACAAGAGTCCCATGCTCTCAAGGTGTTCATCGGCAGCCCCGAAAAAACCGGCAGATGAAATGTATGCTTCGATTGCAGCAACCAAAGCTCGATCTTTGGCGCAAAAAACCACGGCATTTTCTTCCGTATAAACTTTGCCATTACAAGGATTTACGGCAACAAATTTAAATTTTCTGTCCACTACTTCCATGACTGCTCCTTTTAAGTTATCGATTTATAACAAAACGCTCCACAACTGAAAACCCGGTGCGAGCGTTGGTTGCCATTTGTTAAGTTGTTAAAATAAAAACACCGTCATCTACCTAGCTTTCCACCCGTTTTTCAGGTGAGCTAGGTCGTTAGCACTACTTACCGTAGCAAGCCCAGCTTGGTTCTATTGCAAGGTGTGCCTGCCATTCGTTAATCTGGCCCCAATCACCCGTATAAATTCTCCACCCTTTCCCATTATCTCCGTCATGGTCTGGCTCTTGACCATAGTCTGCACTTCCTGTCACCCAACCATAAGCAAACTCTGCGGCTTGTGGTGGCGTCATTCCATAGGGCATTTTTTCAGCATTGGTGGAGTCGGCCCAAAACAATACAAGTGTCTTGTTCTCTTTGATTTTATACCCGGTAACTACTTTATCCCGATTACACATGAGAAAAGCTTTCACAAAACTTTCCTTGCCTTCATAGGTGACATCAAAACCAAAATTATCCATAATTACTCCCAATACGTGCTAACAAATCAATTATTCCGACAGGGGCAACGCTGCGGCCTATCGGTATTTAGCTTCTGGCCTGCGGCATATTTCAGCCATTATGCCTTTACCTTATCCTCTTCGATTGATTTAATACTCACCCCCATGGCGGCTAGATAGCACCCGGCGGTTTCGCAACGGTGATAGCGGATCCGCACCGACCCTTCCCACTTTTTCGTTGAGTATATCCGGGCCTTCTTGCCACAGGCCGGGCACAACGCACCGTGGCGGGATGAGTAATCAACGCCGCCCTCTGCCTCTTGCTTTTTCAGCACAATCAATGCCGTTGCCTGGGTCAATTTATCTCTCCTCTTCATCCGCCGAAAATACTCGTGCCGCCGGTAAACGGGTTGTCGCCCTGACTATCGGCGTTGTTTTTCTTCTCGCTTTTAGGTGGCGGTGTGGATCCGGGCCGTGGCCATCCCTTAATGTCCAACTCATAGGCCGCAACCAGCGCCATATACTCACAATCCCAATAATGGTTTGGCTTACCGCTTGGGCACTGCCACAACCCTTTACCGTCGCGGTACTCGGCGCACATATGCGCGGCGAATTCCTCGGTGGTGTCTTTGTCCAAATGCCACGCACCGGGATCGGTTTTGTTGATCAGCAACCGACGGGCCAGGTCGTTTTTGAAGAAACTCGAATCCCCGTTCAGCAGGTTAACGCCACCGGGGATCGGCTTATTGGTGCCGGGATAGGTGGTGATTTTTGACCAGGTGGTGGGGCTGGATTTGCGCTGTTGTCCACGATAGGCAACCAGTCGCCCCGGCCTTTTGGCGGAGTAGTCGTACACCTCTTTTGTGCGGTGACCCTGCGAATCCTGCACGGCCAGATGAACAGGGTAGACAATGCCGTTTTCGTCGCGGTATTCATCCTCGAATAACACCTTATCCAGCGCCTCAAAAGTGAGGACAAACCCGCTCTTGATCTTCCATGTTTCTTGATCCAACCCCCAACCAACGGCGCGGATAGTGTAATAAAATCCGTTATCCTGAGTATCTGCCCCAGCGACCAGGGCGGCAACCACTCCACCGCCCGGCACCAGACCGGCGGGGCGGTGATCGCGCAGGGCGAGTATCTTGTCCTCCTTGCGCTCGGTGGCAAAGTCCTTGAACGCCTCGGCCTTGTGATTGTTAAAGAAGGACTGCATCTCATCTTTATCGGTGCGGCCGCGCAGCCAGGAGGCGGCGATCTTCCAGAACGGGATCAGCGGCGAGATCCAGCTCGGGGAATGAAAACAAATCTTTTCCGGGTTTTCCTCGTTGAGATAATCCATCAACCGGCGGCCATCACCACGGGCACGCCAGCCGGTGTGCATGGCGGCGATCACCGCCCGGTTGCGCTTGCGGTCATCCCATATTGATCCACAATGTTCACGTTGGCAGACATAGCCCGCACGCTTGTGCAACTCCATTTCCTTGGGGTCAACCAATTCCTTGGGGAAAGATTTCATGATCTGGTCAAAATTCATCAGCTGCTCATGACCGCAGTCCGGGCACTTGACCCAGTAATCAAAAATGACCTGGGACTCTTTGGTCATGTACTGGGTGATATGGTTTTCGACGTGGGTGGGAGTGGATGACCACCAAATCTTGCTCGCCATTGGGTAGGCAATAACCCGTTGCCGGATGTACTCGCGGAGCGCACCCTCCTTGGTGCCTGCCTTCTGCGGCATCTTGTCAATCTCATCATTGACGACATACATCGCCGAGACGTTGGACATCGAGGTGGTTGACCCGGCCCAGCCCATATAGATGAGCATGGTCCGCAACTTGATGCGGAGCCCGGCCATATCGTCATCAATGCCGGTGAGCAGACCGGCGAGGCGTGGCGAATTCTTGAACATGGGTTGCAGGTAATCGCTGCAGCGTTTCTTGGTCGTGTCGCGGTCGGGGAAGTTGATCAGGGCCGGGCCGGGCCGCATGTCGGAGGCATAGCCGAGCATGGTCTCAAGGCCTGCCGAGCTTGCGCCCTGCGGGGATTTACAGTTGCCGGTCTCGCGGACGGACGGATGGAACGAGGCGTCCATGATCCCGACCATGTGCGGCATGAAGTCGTTGTCCCACTTCGCGCCCTCAAGGGGGCCATAGGTGACGGTGCGATATTTTGGAGCCCAGGCCGAGGGGGCAATCTTTTTGTGCCGGCGCAGGACACGGCGCTCGCCCTTGAGCGGACGGAACTTGATCCGGATCCGCTCGGTACGGTTACGGTACCGCTCGGGCAGATACTCCGGCGAGGTGCGGAGACGGACAACCGGGTTGTCCCTGCTGATCATCTGCGCGTAACCCATCAGGCATCACCCTCCAGGATGACATCAAACTCGGCGTCGGCGGCAAAAACGCTGAGATGTTGGGCCATCTCTTCAAGCATCGACTCCAGCATGGCCGGGGCCTTGGTCTGATCCCCACCCACCAGCTCGATCCAGTCGGCGACCTTCTTCTGCGCCATGTGCGACAACTGCGCCCGGAACGCCACCACCCGCCCGACAATGGCGGTCTCGTGTTCGTCCATGGTGATGACCTTGCCTTTCTTGACAGAGAGGGTGTGTTCCCGCTCCTCCATCTTGAGGCGGGCGGTGCGGAGTTCGATCTCCTTCAACTCCTCCTGCATCTTGTCCAGGTGGTCGCGTTCCTTCTCGCCGGTCTCGGCGGACTTGGTGTGGAGCTTGGAATATTTCTTGACAGCGGCCAGGGTGAAAACCTTGGCGCCGCGCTTCTTGCGGAGGAGGCCTTCTTTGCAATGATCGTAAAACTGGGTTTCGCTGATCTGCCGATTGTTATCGAGCAGCCAGCGATAGACAGCGGCTTTTGATTTGAATTCGGGTTGTTTGGTTTTGGTCATGCCGCCACCGCCTTTGCCAGTTCGGTACAATTTGCAGACACCAGGGCGGCGGCGGGGTAAGGGGAAACCGAGTTGCCGACCATTCGCACCTGGGCGGTTTTAGTCAACGGCTTACCATCCGGACGGGTGATGTCGATAATGTACGAATTCGGGAAGCCCTGGGCGCGGTACAGTTCGCGGGGCTGCAACATCCGCATACCGATGTCGGCCAGTTGGTACTCTTCGCCGTGGATAGTGACCAGCCCCATTCGGTCTTTGCTGGTTATAGTGTGGAGTGGATCGTTGGCCGGTTGCCCAACACCCTGGCCGTAATACTTAATCAGGAAGGCCCGCACTTCACCGAGGTGGAGCCCTCCAGCGGTGACGGTTGGCATCGGTTGACGGTGGTCTTGACCATGGCGACAGGTTCCGCGCAACTTGATCATGTGCGAGGTGACAAGGGAATGATGATCGGCGGTGGTTATGGCGCCAATGGGCCGCTCAACTCCATGGCCAACTACGCCGGTGTAGTGTTTGGCAAGAAAAGCCGAGACAAGAGCCGTCTTACCACCGCCACCTGCGGTGATCGTGGCCACTGGGTCAAACACACCGGAACCGATACTGCGGCCGAACTGCCGCTGCAGGTGAGGAACAGCAACGGCAAACGCGCCGCCTTTTGGCGATGCTGTTATTGTTCGCAGTGGTTCTTTTGCCGAGTGGACTGTGACGCTGCCGTTGTAGTGAGCAATAGGCACAATAAAAGGCTCGGCAGTCTCGAAGACATACCGCTGCAACCCCTTGGCGATCCGCCGCAGGGTGTTATCAGCCAACGGCTTTTTGCGCTCAAAGATTGACGGGCAGGGATTCGACCAGTCGATACACTCGGCGGCGGTGCGGTAAGGCAACAGGCCGGTGCCGTGGGTTGGTTCCGGCCAGACAATGGGCTGGCCGTCACAGCGGGCGACTATAAACAACCGGGTGCGGCTGGTGGGAGCGCCGAAGTCGCAGGCGGTGAGTTGTCGGCTTTCCACCGTGTAACCGAAAGAGCGGAGGCGGCTTTTCCAGAGGTCAAAGGTCTTTCCTTTGCGGTCGGGGCAAGGGGTTCCATCTTCCAAAAGCGGGCCCCATCCCTCAAACTCTTCGACGTTCTCCAAGATGATCACCCGGGGTTGACGCTCAGGCCCTAACTTTTTCACCCACTTGATCACCACCCAGGCAAGTCCGCGTATTTTTTTTGACTTAGGCTTGCCACCTTTGGCCTTGCTGAAATGTTTACAGTCCGGCGAAAACCAAGCCAGCGCCACCCGCTTGCCCATAGTGACCTCACTCGGATCAACAACAAAAACATCCTCACAATAATGCCGAGTATGTGGATGGTTGGCGGTGTGCATAGCCACCGCCTCCGGGTCGTGGTTGATGGCGATGTCTGGCGAGCGACCCAGGGCCATCTCAATGCCAGTCGAAGCACCACCGCCACCGGCGAAGTTGTCGACAATCAAATCATCGTGGAAAGGAAAACGCAGTTGGGTTTTCATTTTCTCACCATATTCCTAGCTGAATAAACCCCATCCGGCAGGGTTGCCAGATAATCACCGGCATCTATTGCCAGGAACACCAGCTCCGTGATCCGGGCGGCTTTCTTTTGGTTGGCCTCGCGCCAATCCTCATCAAGGTTGATTCGCATATTGACCCCTTCCTCGCTGCGGGTAATATTGCCGCCGCTGATTTTGAGCAGCTCCAGCAACTCGGCAACCTCGCCGGTTGGTGCGATCGCCTGTTGGGCGGCACGGTGGGCAATCTGTTTTTCTGCCTGGGTGGGTGTCTGATCCCGGTGCAGGGAAACCGGCAACCCAGCCATGACCCAGGCGCGGATATTGACGCCGTTCTGCCAAGCCTCGCCGGGATCCTTGGCCGGTCGCGGTGCTGGCCAGCGGCGACAGTTGGGGAATTGTTCTTCCCACCAGCCGGAGGCCTTGTGCCCGGCTTCGTCAAAATCGATGGCGTTAAGGATCCGGACAGACCGGCGCATGGATCCGGCAACCACCGCGTCCGGTTTGCCGCCGACGGTGCCGAGGCCAACGGCGGTGATGATATCCCCGGCGGCGTTGTCGATCATGATGGCGTCGAGTTCTGTTTCCGTGGTGATGAAGGCGGCGGCTTTGAGGTTGCCGGTGTGGAACAGATCCATGGCCGAGCCCTTGACGACGTGATATTTTTCTTTTGGATTTTGCGGGTTCGGCTTGGCGAGGCGGATCCTGATCCGGCGGAGTTCGCCGTTGGTGATCCAGGGGACCACGATCCCGGCGGGCAGGATGATCATCCGGGGGCGGTTGTTTGCTTTCTTCTCGGCACGCAGGCCCCAGGATGGCCAGGGGCGGAAATCCGGTTCCCATTCTTCGCCCTTGCGGGTTTTGCCGATGTGGAGGCCCAGCTTGTATTTGACGACCATTTCCAGAGGGATGCCGCGACCGGCCAGCCAATCAAGCGACTTTTGCCGACCAAGCAACGCCTCGTGGCAGGCGTCGACAAATTTCATCCCATGCTCGCGCCAGGTGGCAACGTCGACAACCTCGGGAGGATGCTCCCAGGTCTTGGGGGTGTGACTCTGCGGGCCTTGCTGTTTGCGCGGCATCCGGGGGGCGCTGTACCGGTTGACATCGGACTGCATGTTCTCAGGGGTGATGCCCACATGGTCGCAGGCCTCGCGGTAGCCCATGCCGTGGAAATCCCGCATGTACTGGATATTGTCGCCGCTCTTACCGCAGCCGTTGCCGCCGCTGCCGTGGCCGCAGTGATACCAGCCACGGGCAACGCCGTCCTTGTGGTTGGCATTCTCGCGGACGCAAAAGCGATCATCACCGCCGCAGGCCGGGCACGGCCCTTGCCATTCGTCGCCGGCGCGGAGTGGATCGTGGCCATCGGCCCTATAAATTTCTAAAACGTTCATACGCAAATCCAAAAAAATAAAAGAGTCTGTTTGTTTCTTTTTCTTTTTTCTTAAAAGGGGAGGAAGGGAGGAAGGGATATATATATAAAGGCGGGAAAAATTCCGGGTATTGTGTTTTTAAGAATTTAAACCAATACAAACCGCCCTCTAATCCTCCCTTCCTCCCTACGTCATGACGTGGAATCCCCCACCATTAATTTGGGACGAAGGCCATAATAGTGAATAGTTCCGCCTGTTTTCACCTTTTCATATTTCATTGAGAGTTGTTCCCCGAATTTTTTACGGGTCATAGGCCGGTAGGGACTGACCCCCTCCCACCAAACCTTGTAATTTTCGTAGAGAGATTTGAACGATGTTTTGTAGTCATCACCGGATCCGGTATCGATGCACTCATCCACCCAGTCGGCAATGGTATCCTCGCCGCGTCGGTACTGTCTGGTGTGTTCCATTACGCACTCAGGCGGCGATAATCCCTTTTGCTGGTAGTCCAGACAGCCACGGACGAACCGTGCCAGGATGCCGGGGGCCTCTTCGAGTAGCTCCTCGGCTAATCCCCGGACGGCTTTCTTCTGGTATGGCTTCTCCGGATCAGGATGGGCGACAAATGAAAATGGAAAATCGATAATGAAGGTTCGCTCCCAAAAGGCGTCATCGCTGGCCGGAGCGCCGGGCTTGCAGTTGGTGAGCAGAAAGAGGGTGTGGGTGGGCATGAAAGTGGTGTGATCTTTGTCGTTGAGACCTCGCCCGGTGAGGGGGTCGCCGCCGGTGAGCAGCTTGACTTTGTCTGCAGCGAACCGGTGAGAGTCGGAAACCTCGCTTGCCCAAAGAAGGCGCATTCCTTTCATGGCCAGAATTTCAGGGGATGGAGCCGAGCCCGGTTTTGATGACCGGTTACTGATCAGGATTTCGGCCTGGATCGGCCCGGCCAGGGCACCCAGGATGTGATAAAGGATTTCCATAATTGTGCCCTTACCGTTCTGGCCGTGGGCGCCGAAGAGGACAAGAAACATCCGCTCGACATTGAGGCCGGTGAGGGCGTAGCCGATAACCCTATCGAAAAAGGCGATCAGTTCATCGTTATCGCCCAGTACCTCACGGATAAAGGTGTCATACTTCGGGCACTTGGCATCGAGTCCGCGCCATTCGGTCTTGGTTGTTTTGGTGAGCCAGTCACCCGGAGCGCCGGGGCGATCTTCGCCGGTACGCAAATCAACAACGGTGTTGGGAGTAGCCAGCAGCCATGGGTGTTGATCCAGATCTTTTTCATGGACTACCAATGGCGCGGCGTTGGTGTGGGCGCAAGTGAGGCAGTTCTTTCGACCGGGTACATCGCGGAGGCGTTCTATCCTGCCGAGGATCCCACCCTTCCTTTTCTTGAGTTTCTTCACCTGGTCGGTATTCTCGGGATCGTTGGCTATCTCTTTATCTATCTCTCCCAGCAGCCGGAGGTACTGAGGCACCACCGTTGATTCGATGGCGGCTAAGGAACGGCCCGTGTAATCGATCTCCCAATGTGGCCCGACGTAATTCAACCACCGGCCATTGATGACGTTGAAAGCAAACTTGCCCTCGTTAAGCATGTTGTAAAGCAGCGAATCCCCGAGCGCGTTGGAGTGGTAGCACTTGTGGACGAATCTGATATCCGGCTCGGCGGAGGCGGCGGCATCATCATCCTTTGGCGGCTGCTTGGCTTTCTCCTCGGCGGCCATCGCCTCGGCTTCCTTCCGATAATCCAATATTTCCTGTTTGCTTTTATCATCCAGCATTGCGCGTATTTACCTTTTTGCGCCGGTCATAGACCCAGCGTTTAGACACCCATCCCTGTAGGACGGTGGCGATTATTGGTGGTGATATCTGTTCATTGATCATCCGGTCGGCGATGGTGCGAACTTCTTGAGGTATCCCGTGCCGGGCCTCGACAAAAGCCTTGCCACAATCACCACACCGCCAACCCCTCTTTCCTGCACGTTTCCGACCATCCCCCCAAACTTTGCAACTCCCACACCGGGGGCAGAGGAGACCAACCCCACCCACCCTTTTTGCAACAACCCCAACGGCCCCGGCAGTTTCCGTTTTTCCGCCCATATTCAAACTTCCCCCGTGCGCACGCTCCGGGGCGTTCCGACCCGTATAGCGGCAAGGTCGCCAGAAGGACCCGCAACAGGTGGGGAGGGTTTGAATCCTGGCATGCGCTTTTGGGGGAGAGGGGGCGCGGGGGAGAGGGAGAGACAAGGCCACCCTGAGAAGGTACGCCCTCCCGCCCCAACGCCCACCGCCCCGGCACCCTGCAGCGCGTCAGCAGCGACACGCACGGAGGGCAACCAGGGCGGGCGGGCATCGATCAGTAACAATCCAGGAGAACTAGCAACGGTCATCGCAGGGCGTCCTCCTCGAACACCACCGCGTCGGTGGGCAGCGTGTCAACGTGATGGGCAAAGCCCGTGTGGTTACAGGCCGTGCGTAATATCTCAAAGCCGCACTCGGGGCAGGTCAGGTAAAAGCCCGTGTACTCGTAAATCTCGCCACCGTCTTCGACGTAGAACTGGATCTCGTCGCCTTGCTTGAGTTGCTTGCGGTGCTTGGTGCAGATATCCATCGGGCCGACCTCCTCGCAGTAGCGGTACTCGATCCGGGTCACCATGGTGTCCGGCCTGCAGCGATTGGCGCGGCAGAACATCTCGACAAACTCCTCCGGGGCCATGTAGGGGAAGCCCTCCCGCGCCACCTCGGCAGCGTCCGCCAGATAAAGCGGCTCGATCCGCATGGAGACAACCTCAATCTCACCTAACCGACTGACAGTCTCTCCGAGCTTCAACCCCATGGCCTGCTCGACCCCCATCAGCCGATCACCGGGCCGCAGATCCCCCCAACCCATCCGACGGGTCACGTCCTTGGATCGGTCTTTGAACTGCTCAATGGTCAGGCGAAATGACATTAGACGCATGATCTCTTACCCTCCACATCATCAAGCCGGGCAAACAAACACCGGGCTTTACAGCGGACACACTCGCCCCAGGCGGGCGGCTGGCCCTTGATCTTATCGTGCGGGCAACGGCGCGGCAGATACCGGCCCGGCGGTGATGGCCTCATGGCCGCACCCGTGGCAATTCCAGCCCGGCCGAGGGCCGACGCACCCGGCGCCAATTAATCAACCCCAACAACGCCAGGGCCAGATAAACAGAAAACAACACTGTCTCGGCGTGCAGCCCGCGATAGGCATTGACGCAGATCCAGCCGATGTTCGCGCCGATCCACCACGCAAAACAGGCCCGGCGCTGGAGCGAGTTCAACACCGCGCCAACCACACCGAGCCCTGTCAATATCCATGTCAACGTCTCAATCACGGTCGCCTCATCCGCATATCTGCGATTTGACTAGCCGACACTGGTCAAGTAGAGATTGCAAACCCTTCTCGCCGGACTCCAGCGCAGATTTGACGGCAGCTTCTGGCGACGATCCAACCCCCTGCATAAACCCGCCCAGTTCGATTTCCTCGTTGATGGTCAGGTTGGCCAAAAAAAGATGATCGGCGGAGACAGCGGTCTCATTAAGTTTGCTAAACTCACCGATCTTTTTGCCATCCCAAAAAACAAGGGTAGGGCGGCACTCCGGCTCGGGGGGCTTGGCTCGAAATTCCAGCTTGTTGTCCATGATCAGGCCCCCACCCCGGCCTGGTTGATCCGCGACCCGGCGACCACCCGCCGAAGCTGGCCGGTTGTGACGATCTGCACCGTCTCGCCGGAAAGCCGCCGGTTGTAATGCTGCTCGACAAACAACAACCGGCCATGCACTGTGGAAGGTGCCGCGCCAACCTTCTTGAGCCGCCGCAGTTTATCCAACGCGCCCCGCAGGGCCGCCGCCTGATCATCCCATGTCGCTTTCATCATCTTTTGCCTCCTCGCTGGTGTTGTCGGCAGGTACAACGCCGAGATTCTGCAGGGCCTCTACCAGCGAAATCTCGTGCTGGTACATCCCGGTGCCGGCGCAATCATCGCACTGCCACTCCTCCTGTGGCGTGTTGCGGCCGATATCCGCCCAACTCGTCACGTCGAACCCCTGATCGCGCCACCACTCGAACTGCTCCTCGGCGTGCTTATCGTCAACCACGGGGGACGACAAACCGGTGCGCTCCACCAACTCCTTGTGAAATTCGTTGTATTCCTTCCACACATCGCTGTAGACGGTGCCGCAGCCGAAACAGGTGGGGCAGGTCTCACGGCACTGGACAAGAAATTCCTTCATGGTCCGCATCTCCTCACTGGGTCATATTCATGCTGGCCAGGATATCCCCGGCAATCTTGGTGGCCTGACCAGAGCGGTCAATCATGTACCGTTCCATGAAGGCATCAATATCCGAGGCCCGAAACAACCGCAGCTTGCGCGGCTGGGCGTAGCGCAAGCCGTCCTTGATGAATTCCTCAAAAACGTCCAGACTTACCCCGGCATACTCAGCGGCTTTTTTTGCTTTCATCCAGGCCATGAGCTATCCTCCTTAAAGTCATCCGGCAACGGCTCGCGGGTAGCCTCAAAACTCTCTTCAAGGATCTTCAATGACGAACTCTGTAGACTTAAAGAAACTGTATCGTGCGCTTGCCGAAGCAAAGGCAGCGCTTCCTCAAGAGCCACCTGAAGAACTGCCGCGAAGTCTCCGGCTTCTAATTCTCCAGATGCGTGGTCGTCTTCTCCGACTTGAACAAGACGCCGACAAACTTCGGAAGAAGCTGCCACGGACAAGGTGAGAGAAAGCCCGTCGATGTCCATTGTGATAGACCCGGAAGCGTTCACACCGCACCCTCCGGCTTATGGTGGCCACGCTCCTCGCATTTCTTTTGCTGTTTGTCATACACCCGCTGCAGGTCTTTACTGCTATGAGTGCCGGACAGGATCAATTCAAACTCGAAAATCTCGATACACCGCTTGACGTCGATCACCTGTTCCATCGCCTTGCCAAAAATTTCCTTGTAGTCAGGGCGGTCCTTAAAATCCTTGTTGGAAAATTGCTCACCGAGATCGGCGGCGGCGGTAACGGCCTCTTGTAGTTCTTTCCCCAGGCGGCCGGAAATAATGGCGGGATCGTGACGGATGTTGTTCAGATCGGGAAACTGCTTGATGAAAATGTGTTTCCGGACAGGGCAGCTTTCACAGTGGTGGACAAGGATGGAGAGATCGTTCAGGGTATCGGCGATCTTAACCAGAACATCAGGGTCGATTGATCCCTTCAGCTTGTTATTCTCGTATGCGGACATAGACGACATTGACAACCCGACGGCATGCCCGAGATCTTCAAGCTTCATTTTTGCCCGCTTACGGGCCTTGTTTATCAACGATCCTATTTTCATCCCACACCTCAATCTTGTGTTTGACTAAACCATATATTCGGTTTGACTAAAGTGTCAAGTGAAAATAATTAGCTAGACTGAAGGTCTAGTGTGTTTCTTTGGTCTGACTGCACCCATAATGCATTGTTTTCGCTTGATGTTTAGTTTTGCTAAAGTTGTTTAGTTTGTTTGGAAAAAGTGATAAAAGAAAATGATGAAAACGCGAATAAACCCCAAAGACATTGCGGATAGACTTAAGCAGGTTATTGCGGAAGCAAACATCAGCCAGCTTCGTTTTGCGACGCTAATCGGAAAATCAGAAAGCACCGTCTCCGGATATTTAAATGGCACCATTAAGGTGCCGACACAAGTCCTTTGCGACGCTGCGGACATAGCCGGGGACGTTACCCTCGATTGGCTAATTGCCGGCAAAAAAACGGAAGAGGATGATCACCCAAGGGAAAAAGAAGGGGAAAGGAAAAGGGTTGGGATAGTAGAAGAATGGTTAGGGGAAGTGTTGACCAATAATCCTACTGCCTACACCCATGCCATGATGGCCGTCCTTGACTCTGTTCCAGAGTTTAAGGAATGGTATGACGAAAAAAAAGGCCGAACTGCCAGCGGGATGGATGGTCATCCCCGGCAAAAGATCGGTTAATGGGATTCATTACTTGATCTAATAGTGTCCAGTAGAGGCATTTCCCCTATCCAAATAAGGGTGTTCCCTGTTTCAAATAAGGGGCACCCCTCAGAGCCAAAACACACCCAATAGAATAACAATGAATATCAAACCACGATGCGCTTTATTGCTGGCCTGTTGCCTTACGGTATGCATGTTGTCAACGGCACTATCTTTTGCCGGAGAAAGCTATGGCGACTTTAACGATGTGCAGTTTGTCCGAAATTACGATGGTGATACCATCACGGTGGATATTGCAGGTCTGCATCCCCTTATAGGGAAGAAGATCAGTGTTCGCATAGATGGAATAGACACACCAGAGATCAGAGGGAAGTGCGAGAAGGAAAAAGCTTTGGCCTCAAAAGCGAAGCGGTTTGTCGAAGGAGCCCTAACCAAAGCAAAGAGGGTTGATCTTATCAATGTTCGGCGCGGGAAGTACTTCCGGATTGTTGCCAGGGTCGTGGTAGATGAACAGGATTTTGCTGAGTCGCTGATTGCCAACGGGCTTGGCGTTAAATATGACGGAGGGCATCGGCAGGACTGGTGTCAATAAAGAAGTTTTAAAAAAGTTCGCTCGGAGGAGTACCATGGCAAAGGAAAAAATTGTGTTTGAAAATCCCAAAACGGGAATGATGAAAGAGGCACCAGTTGGTTTCTCCTGGACTGTTTTTTTCTTTGGATTTTTTCCGGCACTTTTCAGGAGCGACTGGAAGTGGGCGGCCATCATGTTTATAGCAGCTCTTTGCTCATTCGGTTTAAGCAGCCTTTTTTTCATGTTCACCTACAATAAATTCTATATCAAAGACCTGATTAATGCAGGCTACAAGGCCAAGACCATTATAGGCGGAGATATGGAATTTACCGCAGCCAAGCTCGGCATGCAGATTCCTCAGCTTGAGACCGCGTAAAGATTGTCACCAGTTTCATCAAATTAAACACAGGAGGGCGTAAACATGAAAAATTGTCCGATATTAAAGGAATGGCCAGAAGATCCGGATGGAGATTAACTACAAAAAAAATGGGGGAGGGTTTCCGTGAGCAACACAAAGAATTCGTCAAAAGTGTTTGTACTGGCCATTATTATTGCAGTTATCTATGGGGCCTACATATGGAGAGATGGCCAGCTTGTAGAAGTTGCCGACCGCATTAGCTACTTCGGTTTTACTTTCGCGATAGCTTCTGTTTTATACGCCTCACTCCTGTACAAACAGGCCATTATTCAAAGCGAACAACTTGTTGCTCAAAGTAAAGCCACCCACGATTGGAATCGACGGCAATTTGCCATGGATACCATGTGGAAAATTAAAGAGGGGATGAACAAACACATCCTCATTCTCGATAAAAAGTTTGGATATCTACGCCGTGAAAAATCTAACCCCATCGCGGTCAAAGAAATTCACGATGAAATTTGTGGAAAAGGCGACAAAGGTGAGTTTGTAAAAAAAGAAGGGGCAAGACATTATGAACTTTGTCGGAAGCCGGAGGCAGAGGAAACGAGAAAAGCGATTAAGCATGTGCTTAACAGTTTTGAATACCTGGCAGCGGGGGTATATCAAGGGGTTTTTGATAGAAAAACCGTCTTGGCGCTATATGGCGGGACAATGAAAAAAGTGGCGCGGGTGTTCAGCCTATATATTGAGCACTTTAATGGCGAAATGTATCCCGACCGGGGTGGTGACGTTTGGGTACATTTAAAAGATTTAGGGGCAGATCTTGAAAAGGGGAAGGAACCCATTCCACCAACAAGAAAAGCGACGGGATAACTCCCATCGCTTTTCTTGTTTTTTTTCTTGCGCGGTTAGCACTAAAATTTGCTAATCACCGTCCGGATCTTCCGGCCACTCCTGTGCAACTCTTCCATTAAACAACATAAGGGTGCCTCCCTATAACTATGAAATTACTTCTTGATTATCTCATCGGCATGAAAGCCGGTTTGCAACAGTATAAACGTTACGAAAAAACAGCCGCCGCCATCACGGCAGAGACTGTCTCTTTAGGAAAATGATAGTACATGGGGTTAATCATGTCTAGACTAAAAGGTGAGTCGCTACTCACTTTTTTTGCTTTTTCCTTTCTAAACAAATGGTTAGGTTTTAGGTGATGGGCGTCACAATTCGGCAAAGACCACCACGATCCGGGACTTGGTGGGTGTTCGTCAACCACAACAACCAGCGGCTTGCCAAAAAAATAGGCAAAAACCACCCGCTGGCGAAGGAAGTCGCCAAAAAACTTGAAGAGCAGATAATCAAGGGCGACCTCGGCTTCCTGGGCGGTGATGCCGCCCACTGCCCAACCTTGCGCGAATACGTCAACGGATGGGAATCCCCCGACGGCTACCGGCCCGGCTGGATCGATGTCGCCCAGCTCTCCCGCAAACATTCCACCCGCAAAAGCTACGAGGCTATCATCGCCACCCACCTGTTGCCGACCTTCGGCAACACCCGCCTCGACCGGATCACCTCGCGCCAGATCGGCGACCTCGTTGTCTCCCTACTCACCCGCAAAGGTCTACGCAGCCAAACCGTCAAGAACATCAAAAACTGCCTGAGTGCCATTCTACAGCACGCCTGTAACCCGGACGGCTATATCCCTGCCAATCCCGCCCGAGGCGTCACCGTGCCCACGCCAGAGCGCGAGAGGCCATCCCGAGAGCCAGACCCATTCACCTTTGAAGAGCGGACAGCCGTCGAAAAGGTATTTGCCGATCACTACCCTGAATACTATCCGCTGATCGTCTGCGGATCCCGATCCGGACTCCGGATCGGCGAACTAATAGGCCTGCAGATCGGCGACATCGACTACACCACCCGCCTGATCACCGTCCAGCGAAACATCACCAGGGGCCGCGTCACCACACCCAAAAGCAAATCAAGCCGCCGCCAAGTGCGAATGACCTCCCAGCTCGTGGAAGTCTTGCAGGCCCACCGGAGCCATGTTAAAGAGCTATCACTAAAAGCGGGCAAAGATGTGCCGGATTGGCTATTCGTGGGCCCGGCCATGATGCCCATCAACTACGGCAATTTTATCCACCGGATCTGGAACCGGGCCATGGAAAAAACAGGCCTACGCCGACGCACCCCGCACGATATGCGCCACACCTACGCCACCCTGCGCCTCTCAAACGGCGACAGCCTGGCCGAAGTCAGCAAAGAAATGGGTCACTCAACTGTCACCATCACCTACCAGACCTACTACAAATGGATACCATCAGAAAGCCGCTCAGACATCGATCAATTAGACAATCCCGACGCAACCAATCGCAACCTATACGCAACCAAAACAAAAAGGGGTTAGAGCAAAAAGCTCTAACCCCTTGATTTTACTGGAGGCGGCGATCAGATTTGAACTGATGAATAACGGTTTTGCAGACCGCTGCCTTAGCCACTTGGCTACGCCGCCATTGGAAAACGGGGCAATATTAAACGCAGATTCATTTTTTGACAAGAGGAAATGTCGGAAAGCGGCGT